>NZ_DKHR01000026.1:0-24160 GCF_002453835.1 Psychrobacter sp. UBA6739 | reverse complement strand
CCAATTTTATTATGCCACTACAATTGGGCTTATGAAGAAGAGGTGAGAATAGTTAAAGAAGTCGAAAGTTTGAAAGCTAGCTATCATACCAGTGAAGGAGTTTTTGGAGACTTCAATATAGTCAGAATACAAGGCAGACCACTATACTGTTTTTCTATTCCTCAGAGCTCAATAAAAGAAGTTTATTTAGGGAAGAACATTTATAAAAATATATCGAGAACGGCAACAGTCTCTCAAAATGAATATGAGTCTTTAATTCAGAGCTGGCAAGACCAAGACATTGAAGTTTACTACTCTGAATGCGAATTAAATTCTTGGAATTTAAAGAAAAGGGCTAATAGATGATTGCCTAATTTCGATGGTGGGTTACGCCTTGTCCTCATTCTCTACGAGAAATCGACAAGTCTAACTCCACCCTACGGCGAACATTTTGTGTAATTCGAGCTTTCATTAGCGCTCACCAAAATGAATATCCTCATAATCGATACCCGCCCAATTCAAATCATAGCGACCATTATCAACCTCACGTATAAACTTTGAATGTTCCCAATCAATAGGGTTTTTAGCATAACCATGTTTGACAGCGTTATAATAAATGTAATCCATATGACGATTGTAGTCTATCTCGTTTTGAAGGGTATGCTCCCAATAACGCCTTTGCCAAACGCCAGTTTCACTTTTCCCCTGCCGGCTTTGATTGTTGGTTCGTTTTACATGCGCTGGTAATTGTCTGCTGAAATAGCTTTCTAGTAGTCTGATACGGGTAGGGTAGTCATTGTCGTTTTCAGGAAGCGTCCATAAAGCATGAATATGGTCTGGCAGGATTATAATGGCATCAGTAGTGAATGGCATTTTCTGCTGTGTTTTTTGATAGGCTAGTCGTAGTTCATCGATATAAGTTGTAAGCAGTTGGCTTTGACGGTCGCTTATGTTAATAGTGAAAAAGTAAGACGCTCCTGCTTGATAGTTTCTAATATAGTTTGGCATAGTTTAGGGCTTATATTATTCGGTGGGTTACGTTTTATCTTCATTCTCTACAAGAACTTGATAAGTCTAACCCACCCTACAGCAAACTTAATATTCTATATAAACTTTAATTTAATGTTGATGCTGACGTAAGATGGACAATAACGTAACCCACCTTTTGAGGACAATTATTCAACTCTTCTATATATTACCCAAAAACTTCCCTTAAAATAACCGCCATATTACGTTCGGCAAGTCCGGTAATAAACACATACGGATTGACGCCAGCGCTACCGGGGATTAACGCGCCATCTTGCACGTAGATATTTTCGTGTCCTTTGACGCGACCAACTCCATCAGTCGCCTTACCCAATACACAACCGCCAAGCGGATGATAACAGAAGTTATCGCCGAAGCCTTTGGTGAACAATAAGCTTGAAGTAGAGCCACCATTTACTTTGGCGAGTTTTTCGATCAGCTCTTTGGCAGCATTTACTGAGTACTCATTTTGCTCGCGTTTCCAGTTTAGTTTGACGGTTTTGCTCGCTTTGTCAAAGTAATAGTTGCCGCGTTCTGGGTTGTCAGTGATGGCGAGATAGAGCGTCGTCCACGTCTCAAGTCCTAACGGTAATGGCGCGAGTTCGGCAAAGATTTTGTACTTCGAGCCGTCTCTATCACCGTCCCACATATTGATGCCTTTGACCGGAATGGTGGATTGGGTAGTGCCAGCCGCGTGGACGAAATTGCGTCCCGTCATGATGTTACCGTTGGGACCCCAATGCTGTCCGATATGCTCGTTTAAGTTATTTAATTGCCCTTCAGCTTGGCTTTTAAGCAGTAACTCTGAGGTGCCCGTACTGCCAGCATTAAGGAAGAGCTTATCGCAAGTGTAATGCTTAACTTCATCCACACCGCCAGTCTTATTGATGACATGGACTTCTAAACGCAGTTGGTCGTTATTAAGCGCTTGAATGTTATTTACTTTGCGCAAGGTTTTTACCGTGACGTTGCCAGTGGCTTCAGCGTCTTTTAGGTAGGTTAAGTCCAGTGAGAACTTGCCAGCGTTATTACCGTAGATGACTTCACCGCCCAGTCCTGATTTGTAGACTTCGCCCTTCGCTTCTTTTTGCATGTAGTCGAAATCGTAGCTGTTGCCAAAGAATTCGGTTTTCATTCCCGCCCTTGAAGCTTGGCGTTCAGCTGAACGAGTAAATTCGTAGTGCTCGGATTGATTAAAAAATGACTCCGGAATTTGGCTGACTTTTAATTCTCGCATAGCACGCGGGAAGTAAGTGTCGTACATCTCATCAGCATCAATCCAAGGGAACGTTTCTTCAAAGTGCGAGCGTCTGGGCTGAATGGCAATCGCGCCATTGACGATAGAGCCGCCACCATAAGCACGCCCTGCGAAGACTTTCATATTATCGTATTCGATTAAATCTAAAACCCCTGGATATTTTCTGATAGGGATTGGAATCGGAATAGGGGCGTTTGGCATATTGCTAAACCAGCTTGAGCGTTTATCAGCGTTTATCATTTTGCAAAAGGTATTATGTTTGAGGCTTCTATCCCAGCGCATCCCCATCTCAAGGATTAAAACCTTGTGACCTTTTTCGCTCAACCGTAGCGCCGATACCGCACCGCCATAGCCACTACCAACGATAATATTAGCAAAGTGACCCGCTTGAATAATTTTGCTTGGTAGCTTTGGCTGCTTGGCAAGCGTTTGGCAACCACTCACCGCAGCGGAGGTGCTGATAGCGCCTAAGCTTAAACCCATGGCTTTAATCAGTTGGCGTCGTTGCATGGTGTATCCTAATTTGATATTTAAGCTAAAAAGCCCGTATGAAATAATATTAGCTTTAGACTGCAAAGGTGCGCTAAGCCAAGCGAGCATCATATTAGCAAACATAAGTTGCGTTATTATTTCAGTCACACGATTGCTGTAATACTTATAGTCAAATAGGGCTTTCATTCAACGATTATTCTTGCCAGCTTTTAGTCAATGTCTTAGCCAGTCACTTAGTCAATTGTTTTTAGAGTGACGTGTAAACTTGACCGAATAGAGAATTTCGCTTATCATCTTGTTTCAATGTACTAGAACACAAATACATTAAAATATTTTCATTACTAAAAATGCTAAATAATTCGGCAAAAATGCCAATACTAATACTCCATTTAAAATAATAAGGCTTAACTATGACAACGCAAAATACCGCCACTGGCTACGGTTTACATCAATCAATACTACCGAATAACGAGGGTTTATATGGTGAGTTCGGTGGCAAAATTGCTCATTCTGAGCTTGCCAAAGCCATGAGCGAGATCGAAGTAGGTTTTCGTAAAATTATCAAAGACGACGACTTTATCGCTGAGATGAAGCGCTTACGTGAGACTTATGTTGGTCGTCCAAGTCCCATTTATCATGCGCAGCGTTTGACCCAGCATGGCGGCGGCGCACAGATTTATTTTAAACGTGAGGATTTGAACCATACGGGCGCGCATAAGATTAATCACTGTTTGGGTGAAGTGTTATTAGCCAAGAAATTAGGCAAAAAAAAGGTAATTGCGGAGACGGGTGCGGGGCAACATGGCGTCGCGTTGGCAACGGCAGCAGCCTTGATGGGCTTAGAGTGTGAGATTCATATGGGTGTGGTCGATATTAAAAAGGAGCATCCAAACGTCAGTCGTATGAAGATTTTGGGTGCCAATATCGTACCAGTCTCACGCGGTGCAGGAACGTTAAAAGAAGCGGTTGATAGCGCCTTTGAAACCTATCTTAATGAGCTTGATACTAGCATGTTTGCCATTGGCTCGGCATTAGGACCGGCGCCTTATCCTGAAATGGTCAGCTATTTTCAATCGGTGGTTGGTCATGAAGCACGGGCGCAGTTCTTAGCGACGACGGGTAAGCTGCCTAATAAAGTGGTCGCTTGTGTTGGCGGCGGCTCGAATGCTATCGGTATGTTTAGCGGCTTTTTTGATGATAAAGATGTAGAAAAAATAGGCGTGGAACCCGCAGGCGAAGGTCTGGATACTCCTAATCATGCGGCGACGATGTCGCTCGGCGTCAAAGGCGAGATTCATGGTTTTAAATGCTATGTGCTGCTCGATGAAAAAGGCGAGCCAGCTCCCGTACATTCGATTGCTTCTGGTCTAGATTATCCAGGGGTTGGACCACAGCATTCGCATCTGCGAGATTTAAAACTGGCTACTTATGAGTCGGCGACTGATGCTGAATGTCTAGAAGCGTTTATGGCATTGTCGCGCCTTGAAGGTATTATTCCTGCCTTAGAGTCGGCACATGCCATCGCTTATGCGATGAGGGTTGCCAAAAATATGTCAGCGGATGAGACGATTTTGGTCAATTTGTCAGGTCGCGGCGATAAGGATATTGACTTTATTTTGGATAAAGTAAATTTGTAGAAGAAATCAGTGATAAATACAGAAAATACAACATCAATCGAGCAATTAAAAAGTTATCATCGAGGTTTTTTTATCACACGATACTTTTTACGACTAAGCCTTTTATAACTGCGCTTTTATGATGAATTTGTTGATAACAATCATTTCATAACGAGAAGTTCATAAATAGCCATTTTATAAGTAAGGAGCAATCGTCTAACGCTTGATAGGATCACCACATGTCTAACCGCGACCTCATTATTTTTATCACCTTATCCTTTATGTGGTCGCTGTCTTTTATTTTTTATCGTATCGGCGTGCCTGAATTTGGCTCGTTAGCTTTTGCGAGCCTTCGTGTGGTCTTGGCTGGGCTGACCATGCTGGTTTTTGTTTTGATCAGCCCAAAAAATAGAGAGGGCATACGGGATAATTGGAAAGTGTTGACGCTGGTTGGATTATTTTCTGCGGCTATTCCCTTTATCCTGTTTGCCTTTTCAGCGCGCTCGGTAAACGCAGGGGTGTTGGCGGTGCTTAATGCGTCTGTGCCTATGATGAGCGGTTTCATCGCCAGTACCTTTTTTAAAGACAGACTGTCAAAAACACAAATTCTCGGTTTAGTTATCGGTGTTATCGGTGTGATTATTTTGATGAGTGAAAACTTATTTAGTGGTAGCGGGCAGGGCGCTGAGTCAGGTTCAGGGTTACTGCCGATGGGCTACGCACTATTGGCTTGTGTTGGCTATGCCGTCGGTGCCAATATCACCAGAAACTACTTATACAATGTCTCACCAGTCGCTATTACCGCAGGCTCGCTCATCATTGCCAGTGTGATCATGTTGCCGATAGCAGTCTACGAATTCCCATATGGTAAAAGCATTAGCCTTACTGCTTGGGTTTCTGTCATTTGTATTGGCGTGTTTTCAACCGCCATTGCCTTGATTTTTATGAATCAATTGATAAAAAGTATTGGTCCTATGCGCGCAACCAGTATTACCTTAGTGATTCCGATTTTTGCGATTATATTGGGTTACTTATTGCTTGATGAAGCATTGGACACACCTGCGATCATCGGCTCGATGGTGATATTGTTTGGCACTTACTTGTCTTTAGAGTTGTCCATTAAAAAGATGCTCAAATTGTAAAAATCTCGATTGGGTCATCGTTCAACACGCCCTAAGTAGACTTTTGACTGAGAGGTTATGAGTACAGGTTATTGATAAATAATATTATTTTGCTATTTATGTTTTTAAATGATTAAAGCCATTCGCTTAATAGGCTGATAAGAGGCGTTGAATAATGAGTATTATCAATACCGATATCATGCCATATTGATATTTTTATTGGTCATTTTTCCTTGGAATTATCATGTTTGCCCCCTATAAAGACTACGGCTTATAAATAGCGTATTAAAAAACGAGCGCGCTATTTATTCATTAATAACAAACCAATCATTATGGTTTTATAACAACAAATAAGGCTTTTTATGGCACACGATAATTTATTTGAACCCGTAGAAATGGGTACGCAAACCCTAAAAAACCGCATCATCATGGCACCGTTGACACGTCTGCGTTCGATCGAACCTGGTGATGTACCGACGGCACTTGCTGGAGAGTATTATTCACAGCGTGCGAGTGCTGGGCTTGTTATTACTGAAGCGACGCAGGTATCTTTTCAGGCAAAAGGCTATGCTGGCGCGCCGGGTATCCATACTCAAGATCAAATCACTGCGTGGAAAACCATCGTTGATAATGTCCATGCCAAAGGTGGCAAGATTGTGGTGCAGTTATGGCACACAGGATTGGTTGCGCATGAAAGCGTGCAGCCTGATGGCAAAGCGCCGATCTCAGCGTCTGATGTGCATGTCGGTGTGCGTACGTCATTGCGTGATAGCAATAACCACGCCATTCGCGTTGAAGCGACTACGCCACGTCCAGCGACACTTGATGAGATTAAGCAAGTCATCGCTGATTTTGCCCAAGCGACCAAAAATGCTAAAGAAGCAGGCTTTGATGGGGTAGAGATTCATGGTGCGCATGGTTATCTATTGCATCAGTTTTGGGTTGAGCAAACCAATCAGCGTGATGATGAGTATGGCGGTAGCCGTGAGAATCGTGCGCGTCTGACTCTTGATGTTATCGATGCTTGTGTTGATGCGTGGGATGCTGATCATGTGGGTATTCGTATCTCGCCACTTGGCACGTTTAACAATGTAGAAGCAGGCTACAACGAAGACGAAAACATTTGGCTAGTTGAACAGATCAACAAGCGTGGTCTGATGTATTTGCATCTCTCTGAGCCTGATTGGGCAGGTGGTACGCCTTATAGTGATGCATTCCGTCAGCGTGTCCGTGATGCTTTTGACAATATGATTATCGCTGCTGGTGGCTATACTGCTGAAAAAGCGGAGAAAAATATCAAGGAAGGCTATATCGATGCGGTTGCTTTTGGCCGTGATTATATCGCCAATCCTGATTTGGTTGAACGTATCCGAGAAGGGGCGGCTCTCAATGAGCAGCATCCAGAGAGTTTTTATGGTGGTGGTACTGAAGGCTATACCGATTATCCGTTCCTGAATCAAGCATAATCGATAATCAGTTGCCCTTATGATTAGCTAACCTTAAGGTGTGTTAAAAACACCCTCACCGTTAGCCGATACATAAGCACATAATAAAAAGCCACCTGACGCAGACCGTCAGGTGGCTTTTTGATGCCTGTATTTTAACTATTTAACAAAGTTGCCCGTTTGGTAATCCCGAAACGTTTGGCGGAGCTCTTCTTGGGTGTTCATTACAAAGGGGCCATAACCTGCGACTGGTTCGCCGATAGGTTCGCCGCTCAATAGTAAAAGCTTGACTGGTGCTTGCTCGTCATTTTCGGTAGCAGGATAATGCAGCTCAATGTGATCAGTAGCCAGTGTTTGCTGAGCTTGCCCATCAGTGCGGTGCTGAGTTGGCGCATCAAATTGAATCAAATTGCCAGCACTGACTGACGTACCATTGACCAGTAGTTCACCTTCTTGTACTAGCAGTAGCGTATTGTGGGTGTTGGGCACTTTTAGCGTTGTTGCACCCGCAGTATGCAGCTCAATATCCCATAAGTTAATCGGAGTAAAAGTATTTGCCGCGCCTGTGATTTCTTGCCACACACCAGCAATGATAGCCGCCTTACCAATCGTCGTTTGGTTGTTAGGGTTGCTGCTATCAATCAGCTCAACGATAGGCAGATCTGCCCGTTTGATGCTTTGATAGTTTGGGTCGGTCAGTTTGTGCGCACTTGGCAAGTTGACCCACAGTTGCACCATACTAAAGACGCCACCGCGTTGACCGAAAGCCTCGGAATGAAACTCTTCGTGCATGATGCCACGACCTGCAGTCATCCATTGCACATCGCCTTTTTGAATAATCCCTTGCCCACCTACTGAATCGGCATGACTGACTTCACCTTCGTAGGCGATAGTGACGGTTTCAAAGCCTTTGTGTGGATGCTGTCCGACTCCATGCGGCTGTGTTTTATAATTGGGGTTCGGATCAAAGGTCGTTGGTTTGCCATAATCGAATAATAAAAAAGGGTCGGTATGGCTATAATTAAATTGAGGGTTATCGTCAAGATGGTTGATTAAGGTCTTTACATAAAAGCCGTCACCTACCCAGTGCGGCGCTTTATCACCATGAATATTTTTAATAGGACGCATTTATTACCTCGTCAGACAAAGCATATTTTTTAATAAAAAATTTCTGTTAAGTTACGCTACATTTATAGCTACCTATATTGTGTTTATTTTAATAATTTATCAAGGGCTAATGTCGATAAAAGGCAACTTAAGTAGAATAAAAATAGGGATATCTCGTTAGGGGGTGGTGGGCATTTAGCCATGGCGCTGTTTATAAGTGCTGTTTATAAGTGCTATCTGTAAGCACTGCTGATGTAGCACTGTTTATGATTAAACAATGCCAAATCGTTATGATTAAATGAGGTTAAACCACTTCACCGCAGACAAAGCCACTGGCCCATGCCCATTGGAAGTTATAGCCGCCGAGCCAACCAGTAACATCCAGCACTTCACCGATAAAGTATAAGCCCTCCTGCATGTTGCTTTGCATGGTCTTTGAGGAGACTTCATCAGTTTTTACGCCACCACGTGTTACCTCAGCGGTACGATAGCCTTCTGTACCAGAGGGTTTGAGCTGCCAACCATTTAAAGTCGCGCCAAGCTCCGTCAGCCGCTCATCTTTAATATTGGCAAGTTCGGTGTCTTTGATATCGTCCCAAAGGTGCGTTTGTAGCGCGGCAAGCAGCTTTTTTGGTAGCTTATGACTGTCATCGCCACTATCGGTATAATCCGCGACGACTGTCCGAATCAGTTGCTTTGGGTGCGATTTTTTGTGCGCAAGGAGCAGCGCTGTCATGTCGATATTTGGCAGCAGGTTAATACTAATGGTCTCGCCAGTGTGCCAATAGTTTGATAGTTGTAGCATAGCAGGGCCTGACAGCCCGCGATGGGTAAACAACATGGGCAATTTAAAAGAGATGCGCTCATTGCTAGCGATGACTGGCAAACTAATACCAGCCAAAGATCGTATAAGCTCACCCGTTTTATCCGTAAAGGTAAAAGGCACTAAGCTGGCATCGGTTGTGATCAGCGTATGCCCAAATTGCTGCGCCAATTCATATCCTAAACCACTGGCTCCCATCGTTGGAATAGACAGTCCGCCCGTGGCGACCACGAGTGACTCACAGCGGTAGCCTGTTTGCGGCAGTTTTGTTTGATTGGCGGATTCTTTTCTCTCTTGCTTTTCTTTTTTGCTAAGCTGCTTGGTGGTCAGTAATTCAAATTTGGCGTTCTTGTCATTTTCGATAGCTTGTACACTGTCAATCTGCGCATTTAGCTTTACTTGTACGCCAGCTGCCGTACATTCCGCGAGGAGCATGGTCAAAATATCTTGCGCTGAATCATCACAAAATAGCTGACCGTGTTCGCGCTCATGGTAAGGGATGTTATGTGCTGCCACCATACCGATAAATTCCCAGCTGGGATAACGACTGAGCGCGGATTTACAGAAATGTTGATTGGCACCGATAAAGTACTCAGGCTCGACATAGTAATTGGTAAAGTTGCAGCGTCCGCCACCTGACATGAGGATTTTCTTGCCCGCCTTATTGGCATGGTCTAATACTAGCACGCGGCGACCACGGCGACCCGCTGTCAGCGCACAGTATAGCCCTGACGCGCCAGCGCCGATGATGATGACATCATAGTGGGTGTATTGTGATGCATTGCGGTAATTGCTCATGGTAGTCTCATAAAATAATAGGTTTAAAAACCAGCCACCAAATTCGTTATCGAATCAACAACAGAGTCGATTGCTTATCTTTATAGCAGCAGATCAATAAGAGGATTTGGTGAAGGGTGTATTTTGGCGTCGTATCTAGCGTGTAGCTATTGTCCATATTTCATACAAGGTTACAAGGATTAAATGTCATATCATTATCTGATATCTGGACAGTGATGCCTTTGTTTATACCAAAATCAAAACATGTTTTAAATTAGTCAATAGCAAGATTAAAAGCGAGTAGATGCAAAACCACATCTCGTCAATAAATTTTATCATGGGTGATCAAGTATACCGCTATATAGGCATATTGTTATGAATGGCTGTTGATACCTTGCAACCGTTCTGCTTATTTGTCAAACTAACCGTGAGTGTCACACATTATGGAAGATGACCCTTATCACCTGTACAGGCAGTCGTTTTCGACCGTTATGCGTGCAGGTCATAATAATTAAAAAGGACAAATACGATGACTCAAAAATCATTCCCCATTGCAGCCGAATTTATCGCTGCTGCCAATACTACCGCTGAACAATATCGCGAAGACTACGAAAAATCTATCGAATCACCTCAGGCTAATGATGCTTTTTGGGCGAAGCGTGCCGAGCTGATCGATTGGATAAAAAAACCGACCAAAATCAGCGACGTTAACTATGATTTGGATGATTTTCGCATAAAATGGTTTGAGGACGGCGAGTTGAATATCTCTGTCAACTGTCTCGACCGACATGTCAAAAAAAATCCTTACAAGCCTGCCATTATTTGGGAGGGTGATCACCCTTCACTGCACAAAATCATCTCCTTTAAAGAGCTGCATCAAGCGGTCTGTCGCTTGGGTAATTCCATGCGTAAGCTTGGGGTCAAAAAAGGCGATCGCGTGACCTTATATATGCCGATGATACCTGAGGCAATGATAGCGATGCTGGCATGTACGCGTATTGGTGCTGTGCATTCCGTGGTCTTTGGTGGCTTTTCTGCTGAGAGCTTGGGCAATCGCCTGATAGACAGTCGCTCAAAAATCATCATTACGGCTGATGAAGGCTTACGTGGTAATAAGCATACGCCGCTCAAAGCCAATGTCGATCGGGCACTAGATATGGATGGCACTGATAGCGTGACCAACGTCATTGTCGTTCATCGTACGGGTAATTCTGTACCGATGAGTGGTCGCCGTGATGTTTGGTATCATAACTTGGTCGATGGCGAGTCAGAACATTGCGAGCCAGAAGTCATGAATGCCGAAGACCCACTATTTTTATTGTATACCTCTGGCTCTACTGGCAAACCTAAAGGTGTGCTGCATACCACGGGCGGCTATATCACCTATGCTCTTTCTACTTTTCGAGATGTGTTCGATATTAAAGACGATGACGTCTACTGGTGTACTGCGGACGTAGGCTGGATCACAGGTCATACCTATGCAACCTACGCACCGCTTGCCAATGGTACGACGACGGTGATGTTCGAGGGTGTACCAGAATACCCCACATGGGCACGCATCGGTCATATTATCGATAAGCACGATGTGACCATTCTGTACACTGCACCGACGGCGATTCGAGCGATGATGAAGGAGGGTGATGTCTTTGTGAGGGAGTCCGATCGTTCAAGTTTGCGATTACTCGGAACAGTCGGCGAGCCGATCAATCCCGAAGCATGGGACTGGTATTATCATATCGTCGGCGGTGGCAAGTGTCCGATTGTAGATACTTGGTGGCAAACTGAGACAGGCGGCATCCTTACGGCACCGATACCAGGCACGGTCGCCCTCAAGCCGGGCGCAGCGATGAATCCTTTGTACGGTATCAAACCAGAGATTGTTGATAGTGACGGTACTATGCTAGAAGGCTCTGCTGAAGGAAACCTAGCAATTAACAGCAGTTGGCCGGGGCAAATGCGTACCATTTATAATGACCATGAGCGTTTTTTACAGACGTACTTTAGTGAGTATCCCGGTTATTATTTCACTGGTGATGGGGCGCAGCGTGACGAAGATGGACATTACTGGATCACGGGTCGCGTCGATGATGTGCTTAACGTCGCAGGGCATCGCCTGGGAACAGCAGAAATTGAGAGCGCCGTGGTCGCGCATCCTGCGACAGCGGAGGCCGCCATTGTCGGGATGCCGCACGAGATTCGCGGCATGGGCGTTTGTGCCTTTATCATTTTGAAATCGGGTGAAAAAGAGACAGAGGCGCTAAAGGCTGAGCTGAATCGACATGTTCGCGCTGAGATTGGTCCGATTGCCAATTTGGATGCTATTCATATCGTTGAAGCGTTACCCAAAACTCGCTCGGGCAAAATCATGCGCCGTATTTTACGTAACCTTGCGGCAGGACAATATGTTGGTTTGGGTGATTTGTCTACTCTTGCGGATAGCTCGGTGATTAATCAGCTGGTTGAGGTAGTCAAAGCTGCGCGAGGAGAGTAGGCTAAATTATCGATTAAAAGCACGTTCAGTAAATAGACGATTAGCGTTCAGAAAAGTCATGTTATGAAAACTAGCATGGCTTTTTTACGCAGACGATATTGATATCAACAAACTTTAAAGGTTCAATACTTTCTATAACCATCTTATCTAACGATAACCATACTGTCGAAAACATTCCTACTATTATCACTCCCTTTTTTATCCAACATTATATGAGGCCTGCTGTCATTATGACCAATCAATCTTTGCAAGCTGTCGCTACCCAATCACCAAAAATCGCTATCATTGGTGGTGGTTTGACAGGGCTGTTTACCGCTACATTATTAGAGCGCGCCTTTGCTCAAAACATAGCACAAGATAGTGCGCAAACACCCTTACCGCAAATTACTGTCTTTGAAAAGTCACGTAGCGTAGGGCGTTTAGCCACTCGATATCGTACTGATAGCCCCACTGGTAAAAACTGGCAATGGGCATTTGGGGCGCAGTTTTTTACGGCCAAGACGGCAAGTTTTAAGCAATTTATTACGCCTTGGTTAGAGACGGGATTGCTACAGCCATGGTGCGCCAACGTGGTTGAGCTCACGCCAGCGAATAATGATACTCAATCGCCTGATATTCACATCAAAGAGCAATGGAACACCACGCAAGCCCGCTATATCAGTACACCAAAAATGACCAGTTGGGGGCGTACACTGGCTGATGAGTTGCAGTACAGCACTATAAAATTTAAAACCCGCGTTGCGCCATTGGCTCAATATGATAATTCTCTAGCGGAAAAGGTTGATAAAAAAACTGAGCTATTTGACGAGACTGGTGTGAGTCTAGGTCACTTTGACTGGGTGATATGTACCGCGCCAAATGGTCAGACCATAGAGCTAATGGCAGAGAGCGGCTTTGCTGAGCAAGCCAAGATTTCTAAGCCAACAATGCTGGCGTGCTATACGCTGATGCTGGGGTGGGATAATTTTGATACATTACCAAAAATGTTAAGCGCTCAAGCAGATCCATGCTGGGATGTGGCTTATCTGAATGACTCTATGCTCGATAGAATATTTATCGAACATCAAAAGCCAGCTCATGCAGATTTATTACCCAGTCTTACGATTCATGCGCGCAACGACTGGTCAGAGCAGCATGTCGATGACGATATGGAGACGATCAAAGCGCAGTTATTAATAGCTGCCAAGCAAGCATTGAATTGGAACGATGACCATGCTCCTAGCCAAATAGATTGCCATCGTTGGCGTTATGCCGCCACTGTCACTGATAGTGATAAAGAAGCATTAGGCATCTTGATAGACGAGTCTCATCAATGGATTGTCAGTGGTGATTGGTGCGGACAAGGCAATATCGAAAGCTGCTATCAAATGGCACAACAGACGGTTGAGGCAATTAACAAAGCAAAATAATGGCGAAAGTTTACTTAGCGACTGACGCTATCCGAAACTGGACTTTAAGGGTGTTTTCTTAATATGAAAAGGTGATAACGATGTTTGGATTCGACATAGATTTAGAGCTGATGGGCTATCATTTTTTCCAGTTGGGCATCGCCTTTATATTGTCATTACCGATTGCCCTTAATCGTGAGATGAAAGACAACGGCGCGGGGTTAAGGACGTTTCCACTGGTAACCATTGCGTCATGCGCGTTCATGTTGGTAGGTATGGATATTTATGATGCTACTGGTGAAGCGAGAATCATGTATGCCATCATTACAGGTATGGGGTTTATCGGTGGTGGGGCAATTTTTAAAAATGAAAAAGGCTCAAAGGGCACTGCCACGGCAGCGAGCTTATGGAATACGGGCGCCATCGGTATTTCGGTGGCTTACGGTCGTTATGAGATTGCCATTATATTATCGGTCGTTGGTTTTTTGATTTTGCAATTCTCAGAGCCCTTTAAAGTTAAAAAACACTAAGCGATGGGTGCGACGGATTAACCTGCATATACACTTAAATACTAAAGAGACTATAAATCAATACTATATAGTATCTCTATATCTATATGATATAGCAAGAAATCTATAAATTGTTGAAAATAAAGGATAGTTTATGAGTAGCAGATTGAGAGGTAGTGTGCTGACTTGTGCCATGCTAGCACGAGGGGATAAGCAGGTTTTATGTGCGGTCAGTAATGAGAGCGACGAGCAGGCGATGGCTAGTATCGATAGCACTGAATATGATTCGCTAAGGCACATTATTTCTTTTGATAACGATAAATTCTCCTGTAAAGAAGGCATTGAGTGGCAATGCGCCATACCAGTAAAAAAAGTAGAACTTTTTTATGATGATATAAATCTATAGTCGCTTATAACTGAAAATTTGTGTATTAATTTGTAATACTTTAATTGAAAATAAAGCTACCCAAATTGCTAATAAACAGTTATATTCGTATAACATAATATACAAAATAGTACGAAGTTAGAGGTGAATATAGTGCTTAGAGGAAGTGAGCTGACTCGTGTAATGCTTGAGCATGGCTGCCATGAGATATGGTGTGCGGTAGATGATAATAGTGATGAAGAAGCTATGTGTGATCAAGATTCGAACGATTTTACTGCCCAAATCGTGTCTTATCATAACAACAGATTCTATTGTACTGCTGGTACTGCGTGGCTATTCGCTGTGCCAATCAAAATAACGGCGATGACACTTAGTGATGTAAAGCTCTAAATACCTTTCTTTGTCTAATTAAGCCACCGCCGACTCATCATTTGTATTATAAAAGCCCACCTTATGGTGGGTTTTTCCTTGTAAGCAATATGCCGCTTTTTAGATTATTGCTCAAACAATACAGATTTTGGAGATAGTCATACTTGTATATGACAAGAACCTTTAACTAAGCATGAATTACAGGCAAAAAAGAGCCCACAGAGGAGGAACTGTGGGCCGAGGAAAACTGATCGTGTAAAGGAACTACAGAGGCAGTGGTTGTGACCTATTGTTATTATGAGTTTTTCTATATTAACTAATATTAGGGTGGTGGTGATTAATTCAATAACTGCATATATTTACTTACATATTTAAGTGTACAAGTGTTTTTATCAGAATCGCTATCATAGCGCAATTGACAGCGGTTTGGCTATTTTGGTTACACGACATTACGTTTAGAGATTATGAGAGAGAAAATTAACGTCGTATTGTATCTCCAGTAGATGAGTCTTTTAGTCGTGTTATATCTAACATTGATAAATACGTAGCAAAGTTTTGTAGTTATATATGAAAGATTGATTAATCTTAATAGTCATTCCACTATAAAAATATTACTGCATTAATCTCGCTTGAAGTATTAGATATACATCTACACTCGGTTGTTTTGTACTACTTTTAAATTCAACTGACTATATCGATAACTGAATAGCTAAAGAGATGGCATGACGACCTGCGCGAAAAATGCTAAGCTATCTACCATTAATATGTCTATATAAAACTGGGTTTGCCATGACTGAGAATACGCATTTGCATACGCAGGAGCCGCAAAATACCAAGAGTATTTTTAACTTGCCTAATAACCTTACTATCGCGCGGATTTTAATGATTCCGCTATTTGTCGCGATTGCTTATTGGCCACCTGCTATGGGGATTGGCATGCCTGCTATCTCAGACAATGTGATTGCGCGGGTCGGTATGAGCGAGTTTAGTGATAGCTTGTTACGACATTTACTTTTGACTAGCGTTTTTATTATTGCAGCGATTACTGATTGGCTTGATGGATATTTTGCCCGTAAGCTTAATGTTATGTCAGCCTTTGGTCGTTTTTTAGACCCTGTCGCTGATAAGTTAATGGTGGCGGCAGCGCTTATTATCTTGGTGCAATGGCATCCCAATATTATTATGGCAATCGCCGCGATTGTGATTATCTCGCGTGAGATTGCGGTATCAGCGCTGCGTGAATGGATGGCAGAGCTGGGCAAAAGTACCAGTGTGGCGGTGTCTTATGTCGGCAAGCTAAAAACGACATTTCAAATGGTGGCTATTACGGTACTTTTGTTAAACTGGGAATCGCTCGAAACGATTGGTTATGTGCTGATGGTTGCTGCTGTTATTTTGACACTATGGTCGATGATGATTTATCTGAGAGCTGCTTGGCCGTACCTAAAGCAAAGCGGGTAAATATATAACGCAGATATGGTCAACAAACAACATAGACCACAAAAAACGCCAGTCGCATTAGTCACTGGCGTTTTTTATGGTCTGTTTGAAATACGGCTGATGGTGCCTATTTGTCTTAGACATTGTTTGTATGGTTGATATATACTCAAAATTATTAGGGTCTGTTGAACATTCAAATATTAGGGCTGCTGATTGCTAAAATTGCACCAAACTAGGCGCAAACCGACGATAATGTCGAGACCTTAGCTAGGCTTGCAACAACGTTTGGGGTGATTTTAGCATCAGCCTTTCAGGCCAATACTCTTTTTTGCCAATATATAGCGAAATTGTTTAACCTAGAATGACTAGGCATCAAAAATTTCACTGCATATTGTCTAAAAAATAATGACTGCCAGCACCACATTTGAATGTTCAACAGACCCTAAACAAAATACAAAAAAATTGATCGAGCTATCATGAAACGGCATTCAAATAAGGAAATAAGCATGACAGTACATCAGACACAATCGGGCGTTGCCGTATTATTGTTGGCATTATTAACGGGGTGTTCTTCTGGCTCAAACATGCAGGAAGAGTCCACCTCAACCATTCAGCGAGAAAAATCTATTCAAACAGACGCTACTGCAGAACGTTCCACTCAGGACGCGGCAGAATCGGAGCGTTTGGGCACAAAGTGGGGCGATGACGTTAATTCAGAAGTGACGACTGTTGATCTGCGCCGTACGAGCAGTGAGCCTATCGAGCAGATGCAAGTCCGTTATGCGGATAAGTCTTATAATGGACGTGCGGTTAATAGCATGTCACTACTGGCGGGCAAGGTTGATTTTTCGATGGAAACGGACACAGATACGTTATCGATCTATCGAGATTCGGGTAATTACTACGTCCAAGGTCAAGCGGGTCAGGCCTATCGTTTGATGTATCATAATAACAGCGACAACACTTATGAAATCGTCGCTAGTGTCGATGGAATAAATGTCCTCAATGGCAGCGCTGCCAGTCGCTATGACAGTGGATATGTGCTAAATCCACATGATAATTTGGTGATTGAAGGTTTCCGTAAGAGCCAAAGCTCAGTAGCTTCGTTTATATTTAGCAAGCCAGAAAGTGCCTATGCTGCCAATACCAGTTCAGGCTCTATCAATAATACAGGTATAATCGGTACGGCTATTTATGGGCTGTATGATCCTTCTAAGCCCAAGCCAACGCAGCCACAGGCTTATCCAGCAGACAATGGCTATGCGAAACCACCGCAGTAATGCCTATCAATAGAAAATAGATAACGCGTAAAGAAACGCCAGTCGCATTAGCCACTGGCGTTTTTGTTTTTGCTATTTCTGCTTTAGATAACTTATAACGTCACAGAGTTATTTTCACCCAGATTGGTTGCTTTTTTGCCATCCATTACAGCAGCAGTAGTCATCTTAAACATATTGACGACTGAGCTACCACTGAGCCAGTACTCTGCGCCATGTGGTACGACTTTGATCAGCTGTACATTTGGATCATCTTTACCTTGCTCATAAAAAGCATTGTAGATCGGCGACCATAGCTCGTCTAATTTCTCTTGGTCTTCAACCAGTTCCGCTTTACCATTAATTGAGACATAGTTTTTGGCATCTTGACTGACATAAGCCAAGTTTACTTGCGGGTCTTTCTCAATGTCACTCACGGTTTCGGTACTCTTGTCACCGATGAACCAAATCTCTTTTGCACCGATGCTCGTCTCGCTCGTTGTCATTGGGCAGGCATGCAAATGGCCTTCGTGAGTACGAGTTGTCATCATGGCAAACTTGATGTCTTTTACCAATTCTTGCACTTTATTGATATGGTCTTGTCTACTCATAGTAAATTTCCCTTTCTGTATTTTGATTAAGTCGTAGTGATTAAATAGTTGATTGTTTATAGTAGTTTTTATTCAGGCTAAGTGTTTTCCAAATTAAGCGTTTTTCAAATATCGAAAACCAGATGAATTGAGAAAAACAATCGTCGCCTTAACAACTGAAACTAGAATACCGAGTTGTGACCTTGTGTTTATATAGGTTGCCCGTAAGGCGATGTGAGGGTTTGTAAGGATTATAAGCTTTAGGTAAAAATTGTGACGATATCGCTGTTAAGTTTCTGTGGTGAAAGTAGCCTGTTGTAAAAGTAACAAGGGTTTCAACGATGGCAAAGATTTCACTATTATTGAATAGCAAGCATCAGCAATTTATCTTGGTTTTGACCTGCTTATTACAGGGCTTCTTGTTATAATACCCAGACCATTTACTTTGCATGGCAGAGATGCCTTGATCTTACGGATTATGCCTTTATGATGACCATCGCCGGACAACCGTTTCTTACCGATTTTCAGACGCAGCAACTCATCAGTCAGTTCCAGCAAAAAACCGAGCTAAATGTCAGCCAAATCCATACCCAGCAAGTGTATGTGTTATCACGAGAACTCGAAGGTGATGAGCATAAAAAAGCGCTAGACTTACTTGCTGTCGATAGTAGCACTGTCCTTGAAGCCCCCAAAAGCAATCAGTTACAAGTCATCGTAGGTCCACGTTTTGGCACGATTTCGCCATGGGCAAGTAAAGCGACCGATATCTTTAATAACTGTGAAATTGCGATCAATCGCGTCGAGCGTGTCGTTGTCTATACGCTGACCATCGATAGCAAGATCAGTGAAAAGCTGTCTACTGCCGCTGAGCAGGTGTTGTTTGACCGTATGACCCAGAGCTTGGTCTATGACTTGAGCGATGTCAGTAAATTGTTCGACGATCAAGCGCCAGCATCACTGAATCATATCGATGTCATCGGACAAGGTCAGTCGGCGTTAGAATCAGCCAACACAGAATTCGGGTTTGCGCTATCTGTCGAAGATATTGATTATTTGATGAATGCGTATGTCAATGAGCTAAAGCGTAATCCAACTGACGTTGAGCTAATGATGTTTGCACAGGCAAACTCAGAGCATTGCCGTCATAAGATTTTTAACGCTGAGTGGACAGTCGATGGTGCTGTACAGCCAAAGTCATTGTTCCAAATGATTAAGAACACTTATAAAGCCAATCCGCAAGGTATCTTGTCAGCGTATAAAGACAATGCCGCGGTAATGGCAGGTTCTGAGGGTATGCGTTTTTATCCAATTCCTACCGACGCGATGGATGCCAATTCAATTCATCCTTATGACTTTCATCAAGAAGAAATCGATATTTTAATGAAAGTCGAAACCCATAATCATCCAACAGCGATTGCCCCTTATTCTGGTGCAGCGACGGGTGCGGGCGGTGAGATCCGTGATGAAGGCGCGACTGGTCGTGGCGGTAAGCCAAAAGCAGGTTTGACAGGTTTTCATGTATCACACTTGCATATCCCAGAGCTCGCTGAGAAGTGGGAGCAGTCAGGTCAGTTGAGTACTCAGGCTTATGGCACGCCAGATCGTATGGCAACCAGCCTTGAGATTATGACTGAAGCACCACTCGGTTCAGCCAACTTCTCAAACGAATTTGGTCGTCCAAATCTGTGTGGTTATTTCCGTAGCTTTCAGCTTGATACCTCAGCGGCAAAAGATGGCAGCGAGATGCGCGGCTATCATAAGCCAATCATGCTGGCAGGTGGTTATGGCAATATCAAACGCAACCTCATTGAAAAAAACACCATTCAGCAAGGTGATTTATTAATCGTCCTTGGTGGCCCTGCGATGCAGATTGGTCTAGGCGGTGGTGCAGCATCTTCGGTTGATAGTGGTGACCTTGATGAAGGCTTGGATTTTGCCTCAGTTCAGCGTGACAATGCTGAGATGGAGCGTCGTTGCCAAGA
Organism: Psychrobacter sp. UBA6739; assembly: GCF_002453835.1. Classification (NCBI taxonomy): domain Bacteria; kingdom Pseudomonadati; phylum Pseudomonadota; class Gammaproteobacteria; order Moraxellales; family Moraxellaceae; genus Psychrobacter; species Psychrobacter sp. UBA6739. Next base: position 4,106 of record NZ_DKHR01000026.1, on the reverse strand, counting down.
AGTTTTAGATCGCTGCTGGGCACTAGCGGGTAGTGATGTCGATGTGAGTAATAATGGCAAAGACGGCAACCCTATCGTGTCATTGCATGATGTGGGCGCGGGCGGTATCTCTAATGCGATGCCAGAGCTGGTCAATGACCACGAGATGGGCGCGGTACTAAATCTGCGTAAAGTTCCATCATTAGAAGCTGGCATGTCACCAATGGCCATCTGGTCAAACGAAGCGCAAGAGCGTTATGTCCTTGCGATTCACCCAGAAAGCGAAGCCCAATTCGATGCCATCTGCGCGCGTGAGCGTTGCCCGTATGCCATCTTGGGAACAGCCACGGATGTGCGTCAGCTGGTCGTTGACGATACGCTATTGGATGAGCAGCCAGTTGATATGCCGATGCAAGTATTGCTCGGTGGCACGCCAAAGATGAAGCGTAGCTTTGAGCGCCATGACAGCAGCTTACCTGCATTAGAGCTAGGCGAAGTTAATTTAGCCGAGTCTATCAAAGACGTGTTGCGTCACCCAACGGTCGCTAGCAAATCATTCTTGATCAGCATTGGTGACCGTTCTATCACCGGTATGGTTGTCCGTGATCAGTATGTTGGTCGTTATCAAGTACCCGTTGCCGATTGTGCCGTGACTGCTTCTGGTTTAATTGCGCTAGATGGTCAGCCGATGAGCGGCGAAGCGATGAGTGTTGGTGAACGTACGCCAGTTGCCCTGATTAGTCCAAAAGCTTCTGCGCGTTTGGCTGTTGGTGAAGCAATCACCAATATCGCTGGCGCACGTATTACTCAGTTGTCTGATATCACGATGTCAGCGAACTGGATGGCAGCATGTGGTGATGATGCAGAAGACGCAGCCTTGTTTGATGCGGTATATACCGTCGGCGAAGAGCTATGTCCAGCATTGGGTATCGCTATCCCAGTCGGTAAAGACTCGCTATCGATGCGTGCCAACTGGAAAGACAGCAGTGACGCAGGTGAGACGGACAAATCAGTCGTATCACCAATGAGCTTGGTGATTACTGCCTTTGCTCCTGTGGTTGACGTAGCAAAAACGCTAACCCCTGAGTTAATCAAGGGCGACAGCGCGTTCTACCGTATTGATTTGTCTAAAGGCAAGCTACGTCTAGGCGGTTCAATCCTTGCGCAAACGCTGAGCCAATTGGGTAACGATTGCCCAGATTTAGCACAGCCAAGCGACTTGGTCGACTTCTTTAACTTTATCCAAGCGGGTAACGCGCAAGGCGTTATCAGCGCCTATCACGATATCGGTGATGGTGGTCTATTAGCAACTATCGCTGAGATGCAATTCACGAGCCGTCAAGGTATCAAGCTGTCATTGACGGATGATAACTTACTCGGTCAACTGTTCAGTGAAGAGCTGGGTGCAGTCATCCAAGTATTACCAGAAAACGTCGCGGCTCTCATGCAATTGGCAGAAGAGTTTAACGTTGCTGATATGCTGAGCCTCGTTGGTCAAAGCTCAGAAGAAGACAGTCTCCTTATCCAAACGCCAACGCTCATGGGTGATGATACTTTACGCTTTAGCCGTACTGAATTGCAGCAAGCGTGGACTCAGGTCAGCTATCAAATCGCGCGTCGCCGTGACAACCCAGCGTGCATACAGCAAGAGTATGACTTAATCGCTGATGCGAGCCATCAAGGCCTCATCGCTGCGCCGAACTTTGATTTGAATCAAAAAGTTGAAGAACCATATGTAAACAGCCGTGCTGATTCTGATAACAGCACGCCAAGAGTCGCTATCTTGCGTGAGCAAGGCGTCAACGGTCAGACGGAAATGGCAGCAGGCTTTACCCAAGCTGGCTTTGAAGCGGTCGATGTACACATGAGCGATCTACTGAGTGGTCGTATCAATCTACGTGATTTCGATGGCTTAGTCGCTTGTGGTGGCTTTAGTTATGGTGATGTACTAGGCGCTGGCTCTGGCTGGGCGAACTCTATCTTGTTCCATGACGAGCTGCGCATGCAGTTTGTCCGCTTCTTTGCCCGTCCTGAGACCTTCTCACTAGGCGTCTGTAACGGTTGTCAGATGATGGCTCAGTTAAAAGACCTCATCCCAGGTGCAGACAACTTCCCACGCTTCATTGCTAATAAATCGGCGCGTTTTGAAGGGCGTACGGTCAATGTGAAAATCGAGCGTACCAAGTCTATCCTGTTTAAAGGTATGCAAGACAGCATCTTGCCAATCGCTGTGGCGCATGGTGAAGGCTATGCCACGCTAGACAACAATGAAATCGACGGTATGGCAAAACACGGTCAACTGGCGATGCGTTATGTCGATAGCCAAGGTCATCCAACTGAGACGTATCCGCTCAATCCAAACGGTTCGGTCGGCGGTGTTACGGGTCTGTGTAGCACCGATGGTCGTGTGACGATTATGATGCCACATCCTGAGCGTAACCTAAAAGCCTATAACCACAGCTGGAAACCAGAAGAGTGGGATGAAGACGGCGCGTGGATGCGTATGTTCCGCAACGCTCGTGCTTGGTTGCGTTAATATTTACCAAGACAGTTTGAGTTGTTTTAGATAATAAAAAAGGTGGGCTTCGGCTCACCTTTTTTGTGTTTGAGGTTTGAGTGTTTTAAATATTGACTTAACTTTGATATCAAGTGATGCGGAGTAGGTTGGCGTGGAGTTTGCGACACCCAACGTTTTTAAGGCAGCTAATCCCGCCTTCCGCTTGTATCTGCCAGTCTGGGCGAGGCGGTGACACGAGTTGAGATGTTACTGTTACCTCGACACCACCTCAATCTCTAGCCACCGCAACTCGCCCAAACCAGCAGGATACCACTACAGTCGGGGCTAAAACGCGCCTACCATTTAACCCAAATGTGCTATTAGAAATTCATAAGTTTTCTAGTTCTCCATCTATTCCCATTTACTAACGACTCAAAGCTACCGTTTTCAAGCGTTAAGTTATCTACATGGTCAGTTACTATTATTTGAGGTGAAAATCCAAATTCCCCCTCTAAAGAAATACAGTAGTTATTTAGTTGATCGAAAATATTTGTGACAGACTTCATATCTTCGTCAATTTTATTATCATCCAACATTTCGATAGACTGTATTTCACCTTTTGAAAAACTCTTCTTCGTATCACGGCTAAAATTTGGGAAGTAAACTTGAGTAGGTTGATCTAAAAACAGTATAGATGGGATTAAGCAATCCTCACCTAATGAGACAAAATATTTGTGTAATGCAAGAAATAGCGTTAGATGAGTATATAACCAGTTAGCTCCACTACCCATTGACCTCAAGTAGATTTTTTTATTTTTATTAATATCGTCGTGATATAAGTCAAAACTTTCTAACGAAAATTTTAAATTTATTGGATCGTAAGCGTCTTCAAAGTCAAATTCGTTGCCAATATCATACATATATTCGTTTATTTTTTTCTCTGCTGCTTCTATAAGACTATTAATGTTATATTTTTTAAGCTCTTTATTTACAGCTTTCAAGTCTTTTTTAAGTTTAGTTAGTTGTAAATCAATTTTTGTATCAGTAGAAGGATCAAGCAAGTCAATAATACTAAAAAGCTTATATTTTTGGTCATATATTGCTTCAGAAAAGTCTTTTCTTTCTTTAATGACTTTATCAATATTCTCAAGCTTCCTCTTTTCTTTCTGCAACTCCTCAACTTCTCTGGTAAGTATTTTAGATTGATTCTCAGTATCTGCTAATAGTGTTTGAAGTGGAGCTTACATTTTCTTAGTGACTATAAGCGTTTGGTTAAGTTTTTCAATCGCTGATTTGAGTTGTATAGCTGACTTAGACAGCTTGCTACTACTGGTCTCGCACAAAGGGCAAATAGCGTCAGAAATTTTAACTGAATCTTGATTAATAAGCATCTCTGAATTGAGTAATCTATCTTCTTGATTCAATGAGTTTTGAATGGAAGCAATTTTATTTCTCACATAGTTTAGTTCGACAATTTTCTCAGCATGAAGTTTTGAGGTTTCTACATAATGTTTATGGAATATATCTGATGAAGAATCAAAATTATCAGGACTCAATATCTTATTCAGTCTATTTTTGCTCTCTGAGGGGTTAAGAGTGATATCTTCTATAGTAAAACCCACTTAAAAGT
>NZ_DKHR01000028.1:83964-88084 GCF_002453835.1 Psychrobacter sp. UBA6739 | reverse complement strand
AGCTTTTCAGAAAAATCAATGGTCATCAGCGGCGCTTCGTCTTGTTCCGCGTCACGTAACAATAAGCGACCATCTTCTGCCTCTACCAACTCAAGGGTAGTCTCTTTGGCAAATCCTGCAAATTGATCCGTACTTTCGTTATCTACTTCTATATCATTATCGATATCGTATGGCATGAATTGGTTCCTCATTGTCCCGTCTAATACTTGCAAGAAAAATCGCGCGTCGCAACATTATTGTTTTACAGTAATACGGGTAAAACTATCTTAGTCATACAATGGACGCTTTGGTCTTGAAATTCAAGGCTTGTCACATAAGTCTTATACATATAGGCTTTTTGGGTGTGCTATCACTGATAGTATTAGCGCCAGTAGCGTAATTTTGCCACAGTAAATAAGAAGGCAACAAACATACCGAGATAATACATGAGCTTTAACTCTAATGTCGGATCTCGATATTTAAACGGTAAGGCTACAGTGGCGGTGGCGGTCGGAAATATCAACAGCATAAGCAGCCAGTTTTCGATGACATTGAGCCAACCTTGTAAATCAGTACCGTTACGCAATGATGCTAGCCCTAGCAGCAAACAGGCGATAATTAAGCTGGTGAATAAGCCATTGGGTAGATCTTTTGGATAGATGATATTGGCAATCTTGGTCGGTATGATTCTCATGTAAAATTCCAGTCACGCTTGTAGCGCGTGACTTAATAATTAAAAATTGTGTAAAAACAGCCTATCATAAATACTGCAGTGCACTCTTTACCAAACAGCTTTATCTCTGCTCATAAGACTCTAACTGTAAGTACCCATTAACCAAAGCATCGATATACAAGAGGTTAAATAACCCAAGCTAATGGCATTCCAGCTCTCTATATGCATGCCTTTAACTTTGTTAAGTATCTTCGAACCTAGCCAAAAAAACAGGGGAATGCCCAACATAAATGCAGGCACAATGACCGCAGCATGACGTAATACTTCACCAGTATCATCACCGACCATTAGGCGAAAGCCGTAACCCGCCAGACTTAGAACCAAGGCAAATACAGCCAAGCCAATAGTAATACCCTTTGGCACCAAGCTGCGTTGCTGTGTCTCATTCTGAATTGGCTGCTCAGTGCTTTGCTCTGACTCAGGTGATTCTGACGAATTGATTGAGTTTTTTGTGTCCATATTTCACCTTTACGTAACTTGCCGTTATGCATCGTTATCCGTTATACAGCACATTTTGCTACTATTCTTTTATGACGAAAATGACTGATCAACGTATTTACCAATCACATAAGACTGAGGTTATTCGTTACCATTAGCCAAAGCCAGCTCAGCACGCATAGCATCAATAGCCACTTTATAGTCATCTTGGCTAAAGATCGCCGACCCTGCCACAAACATATCAGCACCCGCTTCGGCAATGGCTCGGATATTACTGGCTTTGATACCGCCATCTACTTCTAATCTGATATCACGACCACTGGTGATGATGCGCTGACGGACTTGGCGCACTTTTTCTAACGTCCCTTCAATAAATGACTGACCGCCAAAACCTGGGTTGACGCTCATCAATAAAATTTGATCTACCTTGTCCATCACATAGTCTAAATAATGTAATGGCGTTGCGGGATTCAATACTAAACCACATTCAGCACCGCCATCTTTGATCAGCTGTAAAGAGCGATCAATATGCCCACTGGCTTCTGGATGAAAAGTGATAACACTCGCACCTGCTTCCAAAAACTGCTCAATCATGCCGTCAACTGGTGAGACCATCAAATGCACATCGATTGGTGCATCAATCCCATAATCACGCAGCGCCTTACAAATCATACTACCAAAGGTGAGATTGGGTACATAATGGTTATCCATTACATCAAAATGAATCACATCAGCACCTGATTCCAACACCCTTTCAACTTCTTCACCTAGACGTGCAAAATCAGCTGAGAGTATTGATGGAGCGATAAGATAAGGTTTAGAAGGAATAATCATAGTTAAGCTACCTGATTCTGTTGAAATAAAATACGAATAAAATAAAAAGAAACTAAGGACTGGCTTAAAAAACTGAGCCTTTAAAGCAATAATATTAAGAACTCAAACCACTAGCGCTGCTTATACTGGGTTTTGCAATAAGCACGACCGACCTCGAAGCCTCGCTTAGCTTGATGTTTGGTCGCGCGATTACTGACACGCTGACGCCATAAGCGAAAAGATGACGGCTTTAGCGTTTGGCGCATCAGCTTAATCACGCCTGCTTCATTGAGACCATAGCTATGCTCTATCGCCGCAAACGGTGTTCTGTCCTCCCACGCCATTTCTATTACTCGTGAGACTTGCGCGTCATCTAGCACTTTATCACCCGACTCATTGACTACAGTTGCGATAAGCTCATCTGAACGTGTCTGTCTGTCATTTGATTCAGTACTAATATCAGCATGCTGATTATTTTTTAGAGCCGCGGTCATATCTGCTTGCATGGTCGCAAGCGATGACTGAACGGTTTGCTGCTTACAAGCCAAACCATCGACTACTAATGCTGTCAGATTATTTGCCATAAAACCTTACCTTTAAAGATGCTTAACCAACTTCTATTTTACATTAATCTATTTTATATCAATAAGTACGCTTGACTAAATAATCAGCGTAACTGTCTGTCAATTTATCGATCAGATCATCATTCTAATACTGGACTTAGCTCATTTGCGCCATACGCCAGTGATGTTCAATATGATCGTTAATCACCGTTTGAATAAAATAGTAGCTATGATCGTGACCTGCCTGATAACGCAAGGTTAAGGGCTGATTGGCTTTGTCACAAGCGCGTTGTAATTGGGTGGTTTGCAGTTGACCCTCTGCTAAAAAATTATCAGCCGCGCCTTGATCCACCAAGATACTTGCATACTGCTGCCCCGATTTTTCAATCATCTGCGCAGCATCTGCCTGCGCCCATCGTGATTTATCATCGCCGAAGTATTCTGTATAAGCAGCTTGCCCCCATGCCGACTCACTGGCCGCGCACACAGGCGATAAAGCTGAGACACTCACAAACTTGCCTGGAAACTTAAAGCCTAATAGTAATGCTCCGTGACCGCCCATCGAATGCCCTGTCACGCCGATACTATCAATAGGAAATTCTGAGCGTAACAAGTCATATAACTCGTCAACGATGTAGCTTTGCATATTAAAGTTGTCTGACCAAGGTGCTTGCGTCGCATCGACGTAATAGCTGGCACCCTGACCGACAAAATAGCGGTCGTCGTTTGGCACATCGCTGTCATCACTACTTCGAGGTGATGTATCAGGCGCGATAAATATCATGCCAAGCTCGCTACATTTTTGCTGAAAATGCGCTTTGTGGGTGACATTATCAGCATTGCAAGTGAGACCTGATAAATATAGAATCGCAGGACAACGGCGACCAGCAAGCGCTTCATCTGGCAGATAAATGCTAAAGGTCATCGGCGTTTTGGTCGATGATGATTGATGGCTATAGTAATGCTGCTCACCATCGAAACAGCGGTTGACGCTGATCTGCGTGATTTTTGAGTTGGTAGATAGACTGTGTTTATAAGAGTTGTTCATAAGCGACATCCTTTTTATCCAAAGTAAAGTACACGATGACTTATAAAAAGCGTTGGTGAAGTAATACTAGTACTTATCCAAACTCACTTAGTACTCAATCATTATACCATTCACAAGAATTAAAGTAGTAAGGAAAGCGAGTGTCAGTATTACAGATTCTAGACTGAACGAGCTTAATACGGCTCATCGTAATTTTTGGGTTGTGGGTTTTGGGTTTACTGTTAGTTGTTAATTGGCAGTGATCGCAGTATTAGCCACTGGCTGACCAGAGGCACTATCCTCTACGATATTAATGGCGATAGAATCACTGTCATTAATAATGCTGGCAACTGGTGGTCGGGTTTTATCAAACAATACTTGTTCGAACGCTGGCAAAGCAGTCTCCATCAGGCTACCAATCACCATCTGCGGCTCTGATGGTTCAAAACCCATCGCACTTTCACGCTCATTCACACGCAAACGGGCATCTTTAAAGGCAGATTCAAAACTGGTATTGCCACGCAGGCTTTCAGCAAAAAACGCTTGCCCAAAATAGGTCATCTCAGC
>NZ_DKHR01000028.1:0-83948 GCF_002453835.1 Psychrobacter sp. UBA6739 | reverse complement strand
GCCAATTCATCGATAAATGAGCCTGAATAGCAAGCAGATACCACAATCACCCGCCAGCGAATACCTGAAGCGTCTAGCGCCTCCCGTAACCATGCGGCGTCTAGATTCTCCATTGCTAATGGTGGATTTGCTAATTGAATGATATTTTCGTTGCCGTGTGAAGACAAGGTTAGGAATAACACATCCTCATCGGCATTCATCTGCTGACCAATTTTCTTTAATCCACGCAGAATGCTGGTTTTGGTAGCGATTGGCTCATCAAGCCAACTATAAGTATTGTTGATCAACGAGAGTGAATGTCCACTAGTGCCAAAACGCACATCGAATAGCTCACGCACTTTATTAATCTCAGAGCGAAAAACATCTTGACCAGAGAATCCTGCCACACCCATAAAATACCAGTCGGTCTTGCCCGAAGTGCTGGGATCGATACTATTTAATGCTTGCTGTAACAAACGAGGCTGCTCATATAATGCCGCTTCTGCTAAAACAGGCTCTACAGGAATCTGCTTAAATATAGGCTGGTCCGCGACATTACGCTGCCAAATCGTCAACAGTGCGACTGCACCTACCAATACAATGACCCGCTCCCACCACGGTATGCGTAGACGACGAGAAAAAATCCATAATAACGCCAAGGTCTGCCATAAAAACAGCACCAAAAACAGTATGGGTAAAAGTGAATAGCTCCAATCTGGCAACCAACCATAACTGCCCAAAAACTGCACCAAACTTTGTAATAGTGCAGATAAGGTATCAGCCACTAGCCACAATACCACGGGCACAAACACCAACGTTTGATTGCCAGAACGCCGTGCCAAAATGATGCCGCCCAATAAAATTATCATCGGCCAAATCAAGTAGCTGACCAACCCTTGCTCATTAAAGATACTGCCATTTTCCGCGGCCAACCACGAAAAAAGCACGTTGCTACCGAGCGCTAAGAGTGCAAAGACAGCAAATTGAATAAAGGTCGGTTTTACCCAAGAAAACGCGCGCGTCGACCCTACTAGCATCCACAAGGTTGCAATAATATTGGCAGCGAAATTGAGCGAAAAACGCTGAAGCGATACGGTTTTTAACGACGCAAGTGACAAAGACTTAGACCTCTAGCCAGTCGAGAAAAGAAAGTGAGTTGATGATGATTTTTGGTGTGGCAACTACCTACGAAATGTCATTAATTCACATTTTTTATATAGCATATGGACATCAAGATTACATGCAATTCACAATGAGATAATTTTAAGAGACGAATAGCAAAGACTAAAAGTATGACTAAGCAGTTTAGCTCGCTAATATAACGCGATTGTAACGGATTGTCGGTCAAGAGGATAAGGCTGATTTGTAAAATTCGCTTAAATTTGGCTAAGAACATATAAAAAAGGAGGTCTTGAATCCAAGACCTCCTTTTTTCTCAATAATGACTGTATCAAAGACTCACTACTATCTCATCAAAAGCTCATTCACACGTTTTAGATAAGCGGCTGGATCATCTAACTGACCGCCATCTGCTAACAATGCTTGGTCAAAAATCACTTGCGCCAATTTATCAAAATCGACGTCAGATTGCTCGCTAGTCTCTAACTTTTTAATCAATGGATGATCAGGGTTGACCTCTAATGTTGGCTTGCTTTCTGGCACATCTTGACCCATTTGTTTAAGCATCTGAATCATTTGTGGTGATAGCTCGCCTTCACCAACGACCAAGCAGGCAGGACTATCAACCAAACGCGTCGATACTTTCACATCTTTGGCACGTTCGCCTAACGCTGCTTTAAGTTTATCGACAACAGGCTTCATGGTTTCTTGCGCTTTTTCTGCTTCCGCCTTTTCAGCTTCGTCTTGCAAATCGCCCAAATCAACGGCACCTTTCGCGATATTTTGTAGCGGTGTCTCATCAAATGAGGTCAAGAAATTCATCGCCCATTCATCGACACGGCTGGTCATCAAAATAACTTCGATGCCTTTCTTTTTAAACAGCTCTAATTGTGGGCTATTTTTAGCAGCTGCTAGATTGTCAGCCGTGAGATAATAGATGGCTTTTTGACCGTCTTTCATACGCGCTTTATAGTCTTCAAAGCTGGTCGTCACACTATCCTGAGTACTGGTCGCATAGCGGAGCAATTTGGCAATACGTTCTTGATTGCCCATGTCTTCGCCAACGCCTTCTTTGATAACATCACCAAACTCGGCGTAGAACTGCGCAAATTTTTCTTGCTTATCACTGTCTTCACTGTTGGCAAGGCTTGCAAGCAAGGTCAAAATACGACGGGCGTTACCATCGCGGATAGACTTCACATCACGCGACTCTTGTAATAGCTCGCGGCTGACGTTCAATGGCAAGTCGGCTGAATCAATGACCCCTTTGACGAAACGCAGGTACATTGGCAATAATTGCTCAGCTTCATCCATAATAAAGACGCGCTTCACGTATAGCTTTAGTCCATGCTGCTGGTCACGAGTATATAAATCGACAGGGGCTTTTTTCGGAATATACAATAGCTGAGTATACTGAACACGACCTTCGACACGGTTATGCGTCCATGCTAGTGGCGCGTCCATGTCATAGGTGATATTTTTATAAAAATCGATATACTCTTCATCTTCAATCTCAGATGCCGTACGTGTCCATAGCGCGCTGGCTTTGTTGATAGTTTCCCATTCATCGGTCAATACCATCTCGCCACCAGCAGGTGCGTCGTCGTTCTCATCTTCTTTGACATCTTCTTGCCAAACTTCTTTACGCATCTGAATCGGCAAGCTGATATGGTCTGAGTATTTATTAACCAACTGCTTAATTTTGCCACGGTCTAAATAGCTGTCTTCACCCTCAGAATACTGCTCTTTTAAATGCAAAGTAATGGCGGTGCCACGAGTTTCTTTCGCGATAGGTTCAACCGTAAAGCTACCCGTACCATCAGATACCCAGCGTACGCCTTTATCCGCAGGCTCGCCAGCTTTGCGTGTTTCAACGCTAATCGTATCGGCCACGATAAAACCTGAATAGAAACCAACACCAAACTGTCCAATTAATTGACCATCTTGCTTTTGTGATTCAGACAGCTTGTCTAAAAATGCTTTAGTACCGGACTTGGCAATCGTACCCAAGTTTTCGATGGCATCTGCTTCATTCATGCCAATACCGTTGTCGGTAAAGGTGATGGTTTTGGCATCTTCATCGACAGCAATGCGAATTTTTAGCTCGCCATCGTCTTCATAAAGACTGTCATCATTGGTCGCTTCAAAGCGCAATTTATCACAAGCATCAGAGGCGTTTGAGACCAGCTCACGCACAAAGATATCAGAATTAGAATAAAGCGAATGGGTCACTAAATGCAGCAGTTGCGCCACTTCCGCCTCAAAGGTATGTTTTTTTAATTCAGGGTTCGTACCCTCAGTCTGGGTTTGCTCACTCATAAAAACTCCTTTAATTTATCTCAAAAATTTATTATAAAATAGCGATACTCAAATAAAACTTACTCAAAGATATATTAGAAAACACAATTTCAAATACCGCTAAGCTGTTTATACTAATAGGGGCGCAGCAGAATATTTCAAGATCAAAGGCGTAATTCAATAAAAAACACCGCGCTAGTTTCCTAAGGCGGTGTCGTTATATCGATAATAGGTTTAGCAAATAGATTTAGTAATACATTTTTAGATAAACCTATCAACTATAAGCAGCTAGGCAAATGCAGCGCTGGATCTGACTCACGAGCATTCATCGCATCTTCAACCGTTAAGCCTAGTGCTTTGGCAACGCCTGCGCCATAAGCGGCATCACACCAGTTACAGTTGCGAATGTGGCGATACTGAATAAAGTCCGGCACACCAGCCATATTATTCGCTGTGTTTTCGAAGAGCACTTGTTGTTGCTCAGCACTCATTAAATTAAACAATGCGCGAGGTTGGCTAAAATAATCGCTATCGTCTTCACGGAAATCATAATGCGCCGCATAGCCGTCAATTTTTAATGGTGGTTCAGCATAATCAGGCTGCTCTTGCCACTGGCTAAAGCTGTTTGGCTCATAATGCGGGCGACTGCCATAGTTATCATCGACACGGCCTTGACCATCACGATGATTGCTCATCACAGGGCAACGCGGCTTATTTACCGGAATCTGTTGATGATTGACACCAACACGATAACGCTGAGCATCGGCATAGTTAACCAAGCGGTTTTGCAGCATTTTATCTGGTGAGACACTAATACCCGGTACCAAATTACTTGGGGCAAATGCGGCTTGTTCCACATCGACAAAGTAGTTGTCAGAGTTTTTGTTTAATTCAAACTCACCCACTTCAATCAGTGGATAATCACCTTTTGGCCATACTTTGGTCAAGTCAAACGGATGATACGGAACGGTATCCGCCTCAGCTTCTGGCATGATTTGCACATACATTTTCCATTTCGGGAAATCACCATTTTCGATGGCATCGTACAAGTCTTTTTGATGACTCTCGCGATCAGAACCAACCACCTCTGCCGCTTCTGCATCGGTTAAGTTCTTGATGCCTTGTTGCGTGCGGAAATGGAATTTTACCCAAAAACGTTCTTTGGCTTCGTTCCAAAAACTATAGGTATGCGAGCCAAAACCATGCATATTTCTGTACGAGGCTGGCAGACCGCGATCACTCATAACGATAGTAACTTGATGTAAAGCTTCTGGTAATAAAGTCCAAAAGTCCCAGTTGTTGGTCGCCGAACGCATATTGGTACGTGGATCACGTTTGACGGCTTTGTTTAGGTCTGGGAATTTGCGCGGATCACGTAAGAAGAACACAGGTGTATTATTTCCCACCATATCCCAGTTACCTTCTTCGGTGTAGAATTTCAAAGCAAAACCGCGAATGTCGCGCTCAGCATCAGCCGCGCCGCGCTCACCTGCGACGGTACTAAAGCGCGCAAACATCTCAGTCTGTTTACCCACTTCGCTAAAAATATCCGCACGGGTATATTTAGTGATGTCATTGGTCACGGTAAAAGTACCAAATGCGCCAGAGCCTTTGGCGTGCATACGGCGCTCTGGAATCACTTCACGGACGAAATTTCCTAACTTTTCATTGAGCCAAACATCTTGCGCCAATAATGGGCCGCGTTTGCCTGCGGTCATGCTGTTTTGATTGTCTGCTACTGGTGCGCCATTGCCCATGGTCAATTGGGTCGGTGCATAAGGACATTTTTTATCGCTCATATCATTGTTCATATCGTTGTTCATAGTCATACTCCTGTGAATAGCAAATGGGTTAAAGTACAAAACCTATTCTGAATACGCTTCTATTAATAGTTCCAGAATAGTTGTCAGCTTGTTCGAAAAACGGTTTGTTTTTTTCATAGTAATGTCTAATGACAGTCATGTTCTGTGGTTAGATACTATTACAACCCATTACCATTGATTTGTATAATTAATTAATTACATGCTTTCGTTTTGTTTTTCAGAACCACTTAACTTGTTTTTTACTCATGCAAATACTTTATTCCTTAGGATGGTTGTTATTAACAACGATAAATATTAACAGTGCAAGCACTCTCTATCAGCCTTGCTATCACTTTTTTAAAGCGAATTGACCATATCAAATAGAGCTTAATTAAATACCACAGAGCAATTAGCGCGGCATCGGACGAATGGTCAAAATTTGCTCACTACGACCAAAAGGGCCATTGATGTCATGTAACACAGCGCTCGTTAAGCCAATGCCATCATTGCCATACTGCTGCACCGCTTCGATGCCAAGCCAGCGACCTTGCGGCGCGCGGTGCATATGAATTTGCAAATCCGTATTGGGAAACATCCATTCTAATTCTGACAAGCCAAGCCCAAGGCGCGGCACAACGCCATTGGCCGTGTCGACCATGCCCAATAGATGCACCAAGTCATCAGTTGGCTTGCCCTCGATCATATCCAAATCATTAGTAATCCAGACCATACCACGTCCTGGGCGACGCTGCGTATCATCAGCGACCAAGCGCACACTCTCAATAAACCCGCCCGGCCAGCCTTTCATGTCTTCCCAGATGGGCAATTCTTCGGGCTTATGTACCGCTTTTTGGTCTTCAATGCCTGCAATCTCGCTGGTATCTTGGGTCATTAGACGCCATGCCCGCGCAATAATCGCATCACGACCGCGACTACTCATGACTGCTTCAATCAGCTCAATGGTCTTGCCCGGACGAATACAACGCGTGGTAATGGTAAAGTCATCCAGTGGAATCAATCCTAAGATATCTAGACTGATACGAGCGATACGCATGTTTTCTTGCGGCGCATAACTGTTTAGCTCAGCCGTGAGCAATCCTGTCGCTGGCGCCATATGCTGTTCATGCTCATTCCAAGCGCCTTGGGCATGTTTGGTTGGCTGATAATGTGCGACGTTGACGCCGTCTTCTCGCTGTTCGAGTTTGATAAAGTTATAATAAGCTGACATGACTGTCCTATGATTTATTTGATAAGCTCTTGTTGTTTTAATTTAAGAACCTGTCGACTCTTAATGACAAAAAATAACGCAACGACCATCGCGGCAATTAATACGCCATAAAAAACATTCTTTTCTCGCATAAAATGCAGAATATTACTGCCTAACACGAATCCCACCACCACGATGACAAACAAATTCACTTTCAATTGATTGTTAACCTCACCGAGAGTGGCTTCTGCCAATACAAATCCTTTTTTTTGCTTTTTCATTTTGCGTTACCTACTATACGTTACCTATTAGATGTTTTGTACAAAGCCTTATCTACTTACCCACTTGGGTGACTGGGATACGCAAGGCTTTAGGCAGACTGAAAGTGACATTTTCTTCGATGCCTGATAGCTCACTCGGTAAATCACCACCCCAATCTTGCAACTGCTGTAGCACTTCTTGAATCAGTACTTCGGGTGCTGATGCGCCAGCAGTGACGCCGATACTCTGCACACCATCCAACCAGCTTTTATCCATCTCACTGGCATTGTCGATTAAATACGCACGGCAATTCATCCGCTCAGCCAGCTCACGCAGACGATTAGAGTTTGATGAATTGGGCGAGCCGACCACCAAGACCACCTCACAGCGACTGGCTAAGTCTTTTACCGCATCTTGGCGGTTTTGCGTGGCATAACAGATATCGTCTTTACGCGGACCTTGGATACTAGGGAATTTTTCACGCAGTGCATCGATGACGCGCGCGGTGTCATCCATCGACAAGGTTGTTTGGGTAACAAATGCCAAACGTTCAGCATTTTGTACGCTCAATGCTGCCACATCGGCTTCGTTTTCAACCAAATGAATGTGACCGCCGTGGCGACGGTTAAAGCGCCCCATCGTGCCTTCCACTTCAGGATGTCCAGCATGCCCAATCAATACCGCATCCATACCCTCTTGCGCAAATTTAGCGACTTCGATATGTACCTTAGTGACCAGCGGACAAGTGGCATCAAATACGGTCAAATCGCGGCGCTCAGCCTCATCTTCGACAGCTTTTGATACGCCATGAGCAGAAAAAATAACGATAGAGCCATCTGGCACTTCATGAAGCTCTTCCACAAAAACCGCACCGCGATTGGCCAAATCAGAGACGACAAATTTGTTATGTACCACCTCGTGACGGACATAAATGGGCGGTTCAAAACGTGTCAATGCTTCGTTCACAATCGCAATCGCGCGATCCACACCAGCACAAAATCCACGTGGATTGGCAAGATAAATTTGCATAAGAGGGCCTATCATTAGATAATTTATTATTAAAGCTTAAATACACAACATTACTGTCAAAAGCTTTAATAATAAATTTGGGATGAATTCATTACGCTACTTTAGCATAATTTACTTTTATTGCCTTTGAAAATAGCACGGTACTAGAGGCTGTTTTAACTAGAAGCACACACATATTCATACGTTCAAAGTATTTATCCATAGTGGCAGCGTTAACTGCACTTAATGCAGCAAAAATGTGATTTATACTGAGTCACCCTATGCCATCTTTACATCGCTTCGATGATAACGACTGATCAAAGGCGGCTTTAATTAAAATAAAAGCCACAAAAGCAGTTTATAATAGTGCATCGATGACAATGTCTATCGCCATACATGATGGCGATTTTTCTTTTTACCAGTTTTGAATTGTTTACTAAAACAGCTTTGGCTCTTTTACTCGCACAGATTTGACTAGCACACACTCCATTAGGACACATTGTATGACAGGTTCATTATTTATTATTACTGCCGCCTCAGGTACGGGCAAAACCTCACTGGTAAAGCAGCTACTTGCCACGACTAACGACTTAACCGTCAGCGTATCACACACTACGCGCACGCCGCGTCCCGGCGAGATTGATGGTCATCATTATCATTTTACCGATGTCGAAAAATTTGTGATTGCCATCGGTGAAAACAAGTTTTTAGAACATGCTGAGGTCTTTGGTAATTACTATGGCACCTCGGAGCAAAGCGTGCGGACGCAGTTAGAAGCAGGCGTCGATGTTATTTTAGAGATTGATTGGCAGGGCGCACTACAAGTCAAAAAAATCTTTACTGACGCCATTATGATTTTTATTTTACCGCCAAGTATTGCCACTTTACGTCAGCGTCTATCGACGCGTGGGCAAGATACTATGGAGGTAATAGAGCAACGTCTGGCTGGCGCAGTGACTGAGATGGCGCAATATGTCCATTTTGATTTTGTGATTATTAATGACAATTTTGAGGTCGCTTTGACTGAGCTAAAAGCCATTATCGTGGCGGACAGGCAGACGCTTAAGCGTCAACAGCAGCGGTATCATCGCACCATCAGCAATTTACTTAGTAATAAAGTGGAAGAGTAAAGCAATAGCAAAATACTACTGTCAACTCAGTCGATGAGCGCTTATTAATAGATACGTTAATAGACACGCAAAAAGCAACTACGCGGCTGGGCAAAAAATGCTATAATGTCTCGCTATCCCCCTTTATATTTTGATATTATTTTTATTGAGTGGCGGGCAAGCTCCGTGACTAATAAAAACAACCGAGGTAGCTACATATGGCACGAGTGACGATTGAAGATTGTTTGGATAATGTTGATAATCGCTTTGAACTGATTTTGGTGGCAAGCAAACGCGCACGTCAATTGGCCAAAGGTATCGCAGAACCATTGGTTGATGTGGATAATGACAAGCCTACGGTATTGGCATTGCGTGAAATCGCTGCTGGTAAAATCACTCGCGATATCCTAAATCAGCCAGAGCACAACTTTGCCACCAGTTCATTAGATTTGGCACTGTCAGGCGATCATGGTTTTTAAGACACTGTATTATTAAGATACAGCATTGAAGATTTGTCGTATGAAGCCTATAAAGCTAACCACTGCCTTATAAGACAAATACATACAGTGATGACATATTGACGAGAGACCACAGCATAGGCTGTGGTTTTTTGGTTGTAATAACTGGTTGCTGTGATATTGCTTTGATATTGCTTTGACTGTTTTAGTCACCATTTATACCTGAAAACCTACCATTGAGTTAGAATTTCTAAATTTTTATAGCACCTGTTCGCTTAGCAGTTGACATTGAATGCGATTTACGATTAATTAGAGGATGGTCTACCTATTTTTATCTTTTTTCTCGATATTTTTTATATTTATAGTATTCCAGCATTCATTCAGTCACCATTTACCCGATAGATAGACAGTCAGGCAAACAGGTAATGGAAAATAGGATCGTTACTTTATGAGTCAAACCTTACCCAAACTCAGCCATCATTTAGTCGATGAGGCTCAATACAATTTACTGCGCTCAGTAGGTTACCTCACTGCTGCTGAACGCCGTGATATTATTGATGCCTGTGAGTTCGGTGATATTGCGCACATCAAAGATAAGCGTAAATCAGGAGAGCCTTATATCACCCACCCGATTGCGGTGGCCGAGATACTGGCAGGTTTTCGTTTGGATCGAGATACGATTATTGCAGCGATTTTGCATGATACGGTCGAAGACACCGAGGTGAGCGATGAGCAGATTGAGCAGCGCTATGGCAAAATAGTGGCGAGACTGGTCGACGGTGTGACTAAGCTAAAGTCGTCCTCACACAATAAACAGCAAAACAAAGCAGCCACCTTTCATAAAATTTTGACAGCCACCCTTGCCGACCCACGCGTATTGATTATTAAGCTTGCTGACCGCTTACATAATATGTCGACACTGGATGCAGTACGCCCAGAAAAACAACGCACCACAGCACAAGAAACGTTGGATTTTTATGTGCCTTTTGCGCGGCTAATGGGTCTTAATGATATTGCCGATTATATCGAGGTGCTCTGTTATCGTAATCTTGATTCTGACATGTACAACAAACTGTCTGACAAGCTACTACAGCACGGGCTTGGGCGTAACTTTCAAAGAGAGGCCATCCATCGCTACTTGAGTATTGTCCTCAATAATTTGGGGTTGAATGGTCTGGTTAAAGTTTTAGACAATCGCGTGGTCATCTACCGTCAGTTTTTCCGCAATCGCGGTGAAATCAATGCTCTACTCCGTCATTATGCCTTTGAGATTGTCCTCGATAATGTCGAAGCCTGTGACAAGCTGGCCTATTACTTAATTAAAAAATACCAGATTGATGACTCTCATATCGCTGATAATATTCGTCGTCCGCTACCGGGTGGCAATCAATCACTCACGCTTATCTATGAGCGCGATAACGATGTCGTCAAAGTGACGATTTTGACCAAGCAAATGCAAAGCGCAGCGCGGCTTGGTGTCATTGGTGCAGAGCATGCCTCAGACGTTAGCCAATCGGTTATCCAAGCCTCATTACGCAATATGAAAGACTTGGTCGATGAAGACAGCTTAGATGAAAATAGCCCAGACTTTTCAGCGGCAGTCTCTACCATTAATGAGCTGATGGATTACCTACACTCCAGTAAAATCATCTGCTATAGTCCAAAGGGTCGCGCTTATGAGCTACCACAAGGCGCAACCGCGCTAGACTTTGCTTACGCTGTCGGACCGATGGTCGGCAATGTAGCCGTTGGCGCCAATATCGATGGCAAAAAAGCCAAACTTGGCACAGTCGTTAAGAATGGGCAGCTGGTTGAAATAGAAGTCAATAGCCACTCAGAACCA
Source organism: Psychrobacter sp. UBA6739 (assembly GCF_002453835.1). NCBI lineage: Bacteria > Pseudomonadati > Pseudomonadota > Gammaproteobacteria > Moraxellales > Moraxellaceae > Psychrobacter > Psychrobacter sp. UBA6739. Next base: position 72,864 of record NZ_DKHR01000028.1, on the reverse strand, counting down.
AAAGCAGAATGGCTAGGATTTGTCGTGACCAATAAAGCGCGTGAAGAGATTTTGCGTTGGTTTAAAGACTTGTCTCCTGCTGATAAGCAACACCATGGTCAACAAGCCTTAGATCGGGCGCTAAAAACCTATCAAAAAAGTCTCGATGACTTAACCGATAGTGATTGGAAAAACCTCACTGAATGGCGTGGCTTGACCGAAAAATCCGAACTATTCGAGCAAATAAGCTCTGGTACGTTATTACCACAGCTGGTAGTAACTCGCTTGTTTAGCGATGAAGTCAATGATTTGCAAGCACAAGAACACAGCGATGATATGACCCAACCACAGCAGCTGATAGTCAATGCGTCTGGGGTTGAGCTTGATTTTGCCAATTGTTGTCATCCTATTTATGGTGACCCTATTGTCGGTCACTTGTCCCGTCACGGTCTGGTTGTTCATCGACACAAGTGCTTTTCACTTGACGATATTCGTAAAGACAATCCTTATCAGGTTATACAACTGCGCTGGCGTAATGACAAGGCCGTAAAACAAGGTGACGCTGGCGAGTATGACATAAAAAATACCGGAAAAATTCGCTTTCCAGCCTATTTAAAACTATCTATTGCCCTCAGCGACGAACAGATTACTGAAGTCATCTATCATTTACGCCAATTAAATATAGGGGTAGAAAAAGTAGATGTGCGTAGCAGTGACACCATCATCCATATCATCGTTCGCAGTCGCAATCATCTAGCACAAGGCATTCGCGAGCTACGCTCCTTGCTAGGTTTCCCAAACATCATCAGGCTGTATCAGCTGTAGTGCTGGTAACAAGGTGTAGTGCGCGTGATAAATTGCCACCAACACTCACTCAATAGAACATTGAATAATGGATTTAGAAAATTTTAGAAAGACCTGAAATAATGATAAACTGTGTTTTTTGATTTTTAGCAAATAAACGTAGAGCGTGTCATCATTTGTATGGTGAAAAACGAGATGTAAATGATGAATAATGCGCCCTTACCTACCAAACCAGAAAAAGATAAAAAGGATATAATATGACTCGTCAAACCATTCAAACTGATAAAGCACCTGCTGCCGTTGGTACTTATTCACAAGCCGTCAAAGTCGGTAACACCGTCTATATTTCAGGACAATTGGGTTTTGACCCTGATACCATGGAATTAAAAGAAGGTTTTAAAGCACAGGCTGAGCAAGTGTTCGAAAACATCAAAGCCATCTGTGAAGCGGCTGGTGGCAGCTTAAATGACGTAGTTAAATTTAACGTGTCATTGACTGATTTGAGTGATTTTGCGGCACTAAACGACGTGTTTGTTGCCAATTTGAGCGAGCCATATCCTGCCCGTGCAGCCGTCCAAGTAGCGGCGTTACCTAAAGGCGGTGTGGTCGAGATTGAGTCAATTTTATATATTGAGTAACTTAAGCCATATCATCATGTAAATAGTAAGGCTTAATACATAGACGCACTTAATTCTCAAGTCATTACGCCAAAAAAGCCACTGCTAAAAAGTAAGGCCAGAGTAAGCCCAAATATCAATATTTGGGCTTATTGCTATTATTCTTATCAATATTACAATCTAGATATCTAAAAGCTGGTTATCTAAAGACCATTTATCTAAAAACTGTTTATCCAAAAACCATTTACCTGAAACTGGGAACGCATTCTATGTTGGTACAAGTTGCTCTACCCGTGCCCCTTTATCGGGGATTTGACTATAGCATACCAGCAGATATAAACGCCTTCTCAAGCCCTTCTTTACCTCATATTGGCTGCCGTGTCGAAGTATCCTTTGGTCGTCAAACTTTAATCGGTATCGTCGTCGCTCATATTCCAGAAGCAAATAGCAGCGTGCCACTTAATAAGCTAAAACCTATCAATAAATGCTTAGATGCTGAGCCTATTTTGGACGCCAGTATGCTAAAGCTGGCACATTGGCTGGCGCGTTATTATCACTACCCGCTTGGTGACGTTTTAGCAGTCATGCTGCCAACGCTCGTTCGTCAAGGTAAGCCGCTGGATTTACTGATTACCCATTGGCGAATTTTGCCGCAGGTAAGCGACGATGACTTTCGTGCCAACGCCAAAAAACAAAAACAACAATTTGATATGCTTAAGCTGCATGGCGAGCGCGGCGCGAGTGAAGATGTTTTATTACTAGAGGGCATGGAGAGGAGTTTTTTAAAGGCGCTCGAAGACAAAGGTTTAATCGAGCGCTATATTCAGACCAAACAAGCACCTGCGCCTGTTAAATTAGCAAAAATGCCCCTTGATCTCAATGACGAGCAACAACTCGCCGTTACCGCCATTATTGCGGCTCATGAAGCCAATCGCTACACGGGATTTTTATTAAATGGCATCACTGGTAGTGGCAAGACAGAAGTCTATCTGCAAGCGATGCAAGCCGTATTGGACGCTGGCAAGCAGGTATTGATTTTGGTACCAGAGATTGGATTGACACCGCAAACGCGTGCGCGTTTCGCCAGTCGCTTTGCCGCTCACATTGTCTTATTGCATTCTGGCATGAACAATACTCATCGCTTACAAGGTTGGCAAGATTGCCGTACCGGTCATGCTCAAATCATTATTGGCACGCGCTCAGCAGTGCTCTATCCCTTTGCAGATTTGGGCTTAATTGTCGTTGATGAAGCGCATGATGGTTCTTATAAGCAGCAAGATACCTTGCGCTATCATGCCGCTGACGTCGCGCTGTATCGTGGACTACAAGCCAATATCCCTGTCGTATTGGGTACGGCGACGCCATCTCTTGAGCATCTAAAACTGGTCGATGACGGTAAGCTGGTGGAGTGCCAACTGCAAACTCGTCCCGGTAATGCGAAGCTTGCAACCATGCAGCTGATTGATGCGCGCCTGAAAAGTACTCATCAACAAACGACGGACGAAGGCGCGCGCTATGATACTGGGCTGACCGATGTGCTGATTGGGGCAATACGGCAAACGCTAGAAGCGGGCGATCAAGTATTAATATTTTTAAACCGTCGCGGCTATGCGCCAGTTTTGCTATGCGAAGCTTGCGGTTGGCAAGCAGATTGTCCGCGCTGCGACGCGCATCTAACCGTTCATTACAATAGCCAGTCCCAACACAACGCTTATAGTAGCTCCTATTTAAAATGCCACCACTGCGACTGGCAAGCTTATATTCCGACAGTTTGCCCGGATTGTGGCAGTCAAAATTTGGATGCCAAAGGGATGGGCACGACGAGGCTCAGCGAAAACCTGCATGCGATTTTTGCCAATCCGCAAACCAGCAAAGAGCTATATCCCATTATCCAAATCGATCGCGATACCACCAGACGTAAAGACAGTTGGGAGAATATCTATCAGCGTATCAATCAAGGTAATCCTGCCATCTTGGTTGGCACGCAGATGGTCGCCAAAGGTCATCATTTCCCTAATGTTACGCTTGTCTGCTTACCAAACGCCGATCGTGGTTTCTTGTCCGCCGACTTTCGCTCGCCGGAACATACTGCGCAATTGATGATTCAGGTCGCAGGACGTGCCGGTCGCGGTGATAAATCTGGTCGTGTACTCATTCAAACGCTGCAACCAGACAATGAATTATTATTGAAACTGGTCAAAGATGGTTATTTGTTTTTTGCTCGCGAGCTATTGCAAGAGCGTAAAATGATGGGTTTACCACCGCATAGCTATGCTGCCTTGATACGCTGTGAAGGCAAAACCCTTGCCGCCACGACGCAAGCCCTTAAAGATGCGATTGCCATTTTGCCAAATGGTCATAATCTCGCCGTACTAGGACCTATCGATGCACCAATGAGCAAAAAGAATAGCCGTTACCACGTACAACTGCTACTTTTAGGCAAAGACAGACAGCAATTGCATCGGGTATTACAGCATTGGTGGCAGCCTGTACTTGCCCTTCCAAGCGCCAAATATCTGAAGCTGACCCTGGATATCGACCCTGTTGGTTGGTAGCCGCCAACGCCTAACCATCACTCTTCAATTCGGATTATCACTTTATCGCTGTCCGCTACTAGGGCTTGTGCCCATTTAGAGGATAGTTGATTGAATTGAGGACACACCCTAAAGAACGCTATTCGAAATAGTAACCAATGGTTTACTGCCTAGATACAGCAAGCATTTATTAAATATGCTAAATTCTTTATATCTGGCTAGTCCGCGTACAGCAAGCCCAGCCTTATAAGCAATCAAATTTCCTCTTCTGTCATTCTGAGTGTTGTTATGAGTCAAAATAAATCAAACGCTGAACAAGGCAATCATTCTCATCAGAATGATACTGTTAATGTGGCTAACCATCTGCATAAAGATGATGAGAGCAACTACACTCATGACAATCAAGCCTCTCACGATCACGATGAACACTTAGAGCAAACAACAGCCCCGCGAGATACCAAGGGCTATCAGCGTACTTTGCTGTTTAGCTTTATCATTATCACAGGCTATATGTTTATTGAAGCCATCGGTGGCTGGCTGACTGGCAGTTTGGCGCTATTATCTGATGCAGGTCACATGCTCAGTGATGCAATCGCACTTGGCGCCACTCTGATGGCATTTAAAATTGGAGAAAAAGCAGCCACTCATCAAAAGACGTTTGGTTATAAACGCTTTGAGATTTTAGTCGCAACAGTCAATGGTGCGACGCTGGTCATTATTGCGCTAATGATTTTTTATGAGGCGATTAAGCGCTTCAATTCACCGCCTGAAATTGCTACCCAAGGCATGCTTATCGTTGCTACTATCGGTATGTTGGTCAATATTTTGGTCGCTTGGCTGATGCATCGAGGCAGTCGTGGTGGAGATGCACATGGACACAGTCATGCTGGTAGTCATAAAGGCAGTCTTGAAGACACTCAAGGAAAAAATGCGAGTAAAGCACCGGTCAATCTTAATATGCAAAGTGCTTACCTGCATGTATTGAGTGACTTAATGGGTTCGGTTGCCGCTATTGTTGCCGCGCTTTTGATGATGAGCTTCGGCTGGGTTTGGGCGGATGCAGCGGCCTCGGTGATTGTCGCGATACTGATATTATTTAGTGGTTATCGCGTTGTGCGTGATTCCGTACATATTTTGATGGAAGGCACGCCAGAAGGCATATCCTTAGTGGATGTCGAAAAAAAACTGCTTACCCATCCACAAGTACAAGAAGTCCATGATTTGCATGTTTGGAGTATTACCAGTGGTCTAAATGCCTTATCTTGTCACGTCGTTGTCGATGGTGAGATGAGTATTCATGAATCCAGCATATTGATTGCCAATTTAGAACAAAGCTTGCTTGAACTCGGCATCCATCATGCGACCATTCAGGTAGAAAGCGCATCACATCCGCAAACTGAGACACATAGCGATGCGCTGGTCTGCGATATCTCAGAACAACAAACAGAGGGTAATAATCATATTGGTCACAATCATTAAGCATGAGGCATTGAAAATCAGACTTTGAAAGTCAGACATTAAACATTGAAAAGACCATTTTTCATTCAAGTATCAATTTAAACGTCGCCTATGATTGGTGACATTTTATCAAGTGACGGCAATCATAACGCCATATGCACCACATTAGCCAAAGCGCTGTTATTAACTAAATACCTAACCCCAACGATAAGAATATGATTCGAATCCAAAAATCTCATACGTCAGTCCTGATGTGCGTTACATAATCAGATGTCAAATAACCAGCTGCCATATATGACGTAAGCGGCGACCAAGATCCAAATAACCGCGCCAGTCCTGCCCCGAAAATCCTTAAAATTATTTTGCTAAAAGTCTTCAATAATCCGCGCAACTTACTATCAGTGGACGAATCATCATGCATGAATATAACTTCTTACGCGCCAACATAAACAGGCTTTATTTTAAATAAGATTATATCACGCCGATTTTTAGCATTGTAATGGCACGTTAAAAATGATGGGAAATTTAGCCTCACCGCCATATTTTTCATATAAATTCTGTATACTTAAAGCTGAAACACCCAATTTACCACTAATGGATGATTTTCTGCCATGTCGAGACGCTCAGCTCCTTTTGTTGCTCCAAGCCACATTGATGACCCTATCTCAGCAGAGGGTAAAAAGCATGCCAAAGCATTGTTATCGACGCTGCAAGAAGACATTGCTAGCTTTCGAGATGAGCAGTTTCCGCCTGATATTTTGCGTCAAGTTCGTGACATGCCAATTTATGAAGGCAATATCGCCGAAGTCCAAGCCTATCAGCAGCGTTGGCATAATCTGCTTGAGCGCGCCATAGCGTTTTATCCTGCTGCCAATCTACCGCCCGATCATCTGCCGCTACCAGCCAGCCTTGGGATACCGCAATTTATCTATCATGTGCAAAGGCTACATTTGACCAAGACCCGTGCAAAAGAATCCAAAAGCTTCGGTTCGGTCGGTGCGCTTACTGATAAGTGTGGTGATTATAGTGCTGATGAAATTGCGCGTATGAGTGCCGTATTTGATAATGATGATGAGGCGCGTTTGGTGGCGCATCGTGAATTTATTGATTTGCGCGCCTATGTATTTTGCCGTGATAGCAATGGCGAGATGCTGGAGCCTGAACGCGTGCGTTTTTATCGAACGGGGCTTATCGTCCATGCGCTGCCCGATTTCAAAATCGTAGACAGTCGCCAGACCCCGCGTAAGCGTCGTAACGATGCTTATAACAATCCACTTGCCGATAATGGTGTGTGGAAGATTTATCGTAAAAAATAACGTATGCTAAGATTTTTTATTTTTGCCATGCCCGTATTGTACCGCTTATTTTATCATGACTGCTAAGGATTCCAGATGTTCGCTGCCGCCACCGGCTCACCAAATTTAATGTTACAAGCTACAATCTTCTTAGGAGCAGCCCTGCTCTTTGTACCCCTTGGTAAACGTTTTGGCATTGCGACGGTCTTAGGTTATCTCATTACAGGATTGATATTGGGGCCCAGTGGTCTAGACGTCGCAGGCGATGCTGAGAGCTTGTTGCACTTCTCTGAGTTTGGCGTGGTCATGCTGCTATTCATTATCGGACTTGAGCTGCAACCCTCACGATTATGGGCACTGCGGCGTTCGATATTTGTCCTCGGTGGTTTACAAGTCGGTCTGACTGGCACATTATTAATGGGGCTGTTACATCAAATTTTTGGCTTACAGCTCGATACTGCTTTTATCGTCGGTTTTGGCCTTGCCTTGTCGTCCACAGCTTTTGTACTACAAATACTGACTGAAAAACAGCAGCTTTCTAGCACCCACGGTCGTGAAGCGTTCACGATTTTATTATTCCAAGATATTGCAGTTATCCCTTTGTTAGCCGTCATTCCTTTCCTATCAGGGGTGCGCGAACAAAGTTATGATTTGATTTATTTTGGCAAAGTTTTTGCGGTTTTTGCTGGACTGATTTTTGCTAGTCGTTATGTCGTTCGTCCCTTCTTTAAGTTTGTAGCCTCTAGTGGTGCATCAGAACTGCTGACCGCCGTTGCGCTATTTATCGTGATGGGTGTGTCTATTTTGATGGGTCAAATTGGTTTATCCATGGCATTGGGTGCTTTTTTGACAGGGGTACTGCTCGCAGATTCTGAGTATCGCCATGAGCTAGAAGCCAGTATTGAGCCATTTAAAGGATTGCTACTTGGCTTGTTTTTTATGTCGGTCGGTATGCTGACTGATGTCAAACTTATCTTGGCAAAACCTATCTTTATCATCGGCTGTGCAATGGCATTGATGGCTATCAAATTTGGTGTCATTACCGCCATTGCAAAGATATCAGGCAATCGCTGGCCAACCAGTATAAGACTGGGTGTGACGCTCGCTCAAGGTGGTGAATTTGCTTTTGTTTTATTCAGTGTTGCTACTGCTCAAAATGTGTTGCGACCTGAGCTTGCCAACACTCTGAACCTTATCGTCACTATCTCCATGGCACTCACACCGTTGGCATTTTTGTTACTTGAGAAAATCGGTGAGCCGTTATTTGCCAAAAGCAAACCCAGCCGCGAATACGATGCCATCCCCGATCATGAACATCAAGTCATTATTGCTGGCTTTGGGCGCGTTGGTCAGATTATCGGTCGTGTACTACGCATGCACAACATCGAATTTACCGCCATTGAACGCTCAGCGAATCGCGTCGATTTCGTTCGTAAATTTGGTAACCAAGTCTATTACGGCGACCCAAAAAACCCTGAGATATTGCGCGCGGCTGGTATTAAAAAAGCCCGTGTGTTTATTTTAGCCATCGATGATTTAGAGCGCTCTATCACCACGGCTCAATACTTACGTAAAAACTATCCAGACTTGATTGTCTTGGCACGGGCACGTGACCGTCAGCATTATTATCGATTGCGTGAGGTCGGTGTGCGTCATATTTGGCGTGAGACTTACCTATCATCCTTGGATATGTCGCGTGAGTCGCTACAACTGCTTGGCATCTCACCAGAAAAAGCGCGCGAGACGGTGCAAACCTTCCGCGATTACGACGATGACTTGATTGAACGTCAGCAAGCGATCTACGATGATGAAGCCAGCATGATTGAATCCGCACAATCAGCGATGGCAGAGCTAGAAAGCTTGTTTGATGAAGACATTGATAAAGCCCGAAAAATGGACTTAACAGATTTTTATGACGCGCTAAAAAGTAAAGCAACACCCGTTGATAAAAAGGACGATGTTGCAACTGACTCTAACACCTAAATATTTATATATTTTAAAGCGTGTTTGATGATTCACAAATAGTCAGTGTCATGGTTAAATCATCAAACATGCCCTAATCGGGCATACAGCTTGCTGGTGCCAGTTTCTTATTTAGTGAACTTGTACAGTTCCAACTATCGCTGTCTGGCACATGGTAAAAAACCAGTGTCTGCTGATTTAGATAGCGGATAGGGAACTGAACATTTTGTATGGTCGCAATGACTGCACAATCCGTTTCTACTACGCCAGCGGCCTCTTTATCGATATCAATTCGTATCTGCTGAGTGCCTGTATCGATAGGCAAATCCATTGGACATTGCCCTGTCTGTTGATAAATCAGTGCCACACGATTTTGTGCCGTTTTGGCTATATCATACGCATCGAACAGCACTTCATTGGCTTTTGGCTTGGCAATAATTGGCAGAAACTGTATCTTAATGACCATTAAAGCAAAAGCAAAAATACCAAACCCCAATCCTAACCCAAATAAACTGACCCCACCTTCTCGGCGCAGATGCACCTTTTGCGCTGCTTCATCACGCGGATAATCATCGATAGCATCTGCAATCTCACGTCGCGCCATGCGGTAATAATACGCATCCGTCCAACGCGCCACCATGAACGACCAAAATAACCAAATGATCGCGGCTATACCTATGCGTGTCGCCATCTGGTAAGCATCAGGGATGAAGGACATTGCCAAAAATTCAAACGCAACCAATACCAGTGCCACATTGAGCTGAATAAACGACCAGCCAGCCACGCTATAGACAATCGCATCCATATAGCGTTTGCGATAGAGGAGCCAAGGAAACGTCACAAAAAATGCTGCCCAATGCCATTTTGGCGAAAGATAACCTTGTGCATCGAACTGCTCAAAGCGTTTTAGATAATAATGCTGGCTACGGTGACCGATGAACCATTTATCAAGTTGTGTACGCTTAGCAGGAGTCAGCTGTTCTTGGTAAAAAGGGGGCGGCGAATCCGTCTCGATAAATAGCATAGATGACCCCTATTAACGATGAAGAAAAATTTAAATCCATTACTCACTTTATATGATAACGCCAAAACCGATGTGCAGAACAGTAAAACGACAGATAAATACCGCTAATTCAATGTAAAAGAGCGTCAAGGCAGCCGAATGGCAATCTATATGTGATACGTCAAACAAGGTCAACGCTTTCACTCTTTTATGCTGGATCAGCGATAACAATATTAAAAAAGGATTGTGCGTTCACAGCTGTATAGATTTAACTTATAATAAGCATACATCACCCATTTTATTAAGCCTTGTCAATCCTATGAGTCAACATCCTGATATTAATGATAACATCGATAGTACGAATACTACTGATGAGCAAAAAGTCCTCAGCACTAACACCGAAAGCAATACTGATATTGACATTGAAGCCAGTATTAGTAATGAGAGTAAGCCTGAAGAAAGCAAACATCTACGTATCGTCAATACTTTTATGAAACGACGTACGCACATGAATAAAAATGCCGAACTGGCACTAACCGCGCCAGAATTTTCTGAGTACCTGGTCAATAACAGTTTCGGTGATGGCAATCTTGATGGTATTGACAATCTACGAACGCTATTCGCTGATAGCCCTAACGGTAGTGAAGCACCGCTTACTTTAGAGATCGGTTTTGGACTGGGTGATTCGTTCATTGAGATGGCGGCAGCAGAACCTAGCCGCAATTTCGTTGGTGTCGAAGTGCACGAGCCAGGCATCGGTAAATGCGCCTATATAGCAGGTACGCAAAATTTAAATAACGTCAAAATCATTAACGGTGACGCTATTCAACTGCTCAAGCAACTACCAGAAAACCATATTGATCGTATCCAGCTTTACTTCCCTGACCCATGGCAAAAAAAGCGCCATCACAAGCGCCGCTTCGTCAGCCCTGAACGTATGGCGATTGTGACTCGTAGTCTAAAGCAAGGCGGCTGGTTCCATACCGCAACCGACTGGGAGCATTATGCCTTTTGGATGGTTGAAGTTTTAGACGGTTTTACTGGTTTAACCAATCAAGCAGGCGCAGGTAACTTCACCGACCGCCCTGACTTTCGTCCAATGACCAAATTTGAGCGCCGCGGTATAAATAGTGGACATGGCGTTTGGGATTTAATCTATATCAAAGATTAGATTCGGCTCACTTATCTTCGGTGACTTCTGTATAGCGGCTAAATTATTTAGCCGCTTTTTTGTGCTTGCAAATTATCTAATGACAATATTATTTGATTTTTTTCAGCTACAACCCTTAATGGACAAGCTATAAGTATTTTTATTAAAAATAATAAAATTTTTTTAATACGTGAAACATAGTCTATTTTCATAGAATTTTTAAATTGATAATGCTACATATAGGGGTAAAAAATATATTCCAGCGCCACACTCACAGGTTACCTATCTACTCAAACATTGATAGTATAAGGGATTCATGAGTTCTCCCCATAAGCTGTGGATAACCCTGTGCATAAGTACGCACTTGACAACAATTTCCCTAGATAGCTCAAAGGATGAGGTAAAATCGTTCATTTTTTATACAATTTAAAAAACCTTTTAAATCAGTAAGTTAAATGGCATTTCATAATACTGTAATTTATTTTTAATATATTTTTAAATTAAATTAATCCTCACTGATGTTTCACAAAAGCTAAATTTAGACGCTTTATTTCTTGTGGACAACTTTTAATGCTATTGACAAAGGGCGACATTATCCTATCCAAAAATAGGATGTATTCAGCAACTAGATTACACAAGTTATCACTTATATACAATGCGACAGTTAGTGTCGTTTAGCATCATTGAATCCTCTATATGCTCCTTGGTTTTTGTTATAATCATCTTATCTAATCAACCGCACTTTAGAAAACAGTTAAGGCTTAACGAGCATAATTTTACCTACAAATTACATCTGTTGGCACTGATTATGAACTTAATTTTACTTTTATCGTTATTTGATTTTACTGTATAGTAGAGTGATATATCCTATATTACTGTCTACACCATCGACACCCTAACCCATTCATCCTAGATAGACATTGAACGAACGCTGCCTATTATTTAGATAGCCATCAGCACTATTGAGCCGTTAACCTTCGTAGTTACAAACATTTTATTTATCATACCAAATTTATAGTTTTAACCAATGATTGAAGACAAGGAATCCAGTATGGACGACAATAAAGCCAAAGCCCTTAAAGCAGCACTCGGTCAAATCGAAAAGCAGTTTGGTAAGAATACCATCATGCATTTAGGTGACGACTCAGCTATTATGGATGTCGATGTAGTATCAACAGGTTCGTTGGGTCTGGATATTGCACTTGGCATTGGTGGTCTACCAAAAGGCCGTATCGTAGAGATTTATGGCCCAGAAAGCTCAGGTAAAACGACCATGACGCTACAAGCGATTGCAGAGTGTCAAAAACAGGGCGGTGTCTGTGCCTTTATTGATGCTGAGCATGCACTAGATCCAGTTTATGCGCGTAAGCTTGGCGTGAATACTGACGAGCTATTGCTTTCTCAGCCTGATAATGGTGAGCAAGCGCTTGAAATTACCGACATGCTTGTGCGTTCTGGGGCGGTTGATATGATTGTTATTGACTCAGTTGCTGCCTTGACGCCGCGCGCAGAGATTGAAGGCGAGATGGGCGACTCACATATGGGTTTGCAAGCACGGCTTATGAGCCAAGCCCTACGTAAAATCACTGGTAACGCCAAACGCTCTAACTGTATGGTGGTATTTATCAACCAGATTCGTATGAAGATTGGTGTTATGTTTGGTAGCCCTGAGACTACGACTGGTGGTAACGCGCTTAAGTTTTACGCCTCAGTTCGTATGGACATTCGCCGCATCGGTGCGGTCAAAAATGGTGATGAAATCATCGGTAACCAAACCCGTGTCAAAGTCATCAAAAACAAAATGGCACCGCCTTTCCGCCAAGCAGAGTTTGAAATTACTTATGGTGAAGGTACCAACCACTTAGCCGAAGTGATTGACTTGGGTGTTGAAATTGGTGCAGTTGGCAAAGCAGGCTCTTGGTATAGCTATGGCGACGAAAAAATCGGTCAAGGTAAAGCCAATTCTGTACTGTTCTTAAAAGAAAACCCTGCGATTGCGCAAGAAATCGAAGCTAAAATTCGCGAGGAAAAGCTTGGATCAAAGAAAGAAGCCAAAGCCGAAGATAAAGCCAATGAAGCGTTGGTTTCTGAACCTGTACAATAACGGCGCAATTATTCACCGCTATTAATAATCATGACTTGTTATGAAAATTAAATTGTTATGAACATTAAAACCTTAGCTGAAATACTCGCTGAATCCGATGCCGATTCAGCGAGTAGTCCGACTATCAAATCAAAAAAACCGTCCAAATCTTCCAAACACTCTGAATCCTCCAAATTTTCTCAGCATTCCTATCAAGGCAATCCTAAAAAAACAACTAAGACGCGCAAGCATTCAACTTACTATCATGAAGACCATTCATTATCTGACGATGCTGACTTTTCAGTAGAATCCGTTGAGGCTCACTCTTCTACCAATAAAAATCCTGCTAAAACTAAGAAACGTAAAAAGCGTTTTCACCCAGCGGCTAACTTTAGCCCTGAGCCTAGTGACGTGCCTGCTTATCAGCAACCAGAAGCGCAAAGTATCAAAGAGATGCTGGCTGAAGTTAAACAAAATATTCATGATGAACCAGACGATAGCACGGCTACTGATGATGAATTTAACAAAGAATCACAGTATACAACCGATGCTGCCATTACCAACACTTCTGCGCACAGCACAGTCGACAGTCAGATGGATAACCTACCTGCTGCTCTTAAAGCCTATTTGCGCACGCCTGAACAACGACAAGCAGAAATAGATGAGATCAAAGCCGAAAGCCGCTTGCGTTGGTTAGCTTTTTATTATTTATCGCGCCGTGAGTACGGCAAGGCTGAGCTTAAGCAAAAGCTTATTGATAAAGAGCAAGCCTTAGATAAAATTGATGCGCTACTCGATGAGTTTGAAGAAAAAGGCTACCAAAGTGATTATCGCACGACGCTCATGCTCATTCGTGAAAATATCCGTAAAGGTCGGGGACGCGGACGTATCAAGCAGGAGTTTTATCGTAAAAAAATTACCATGCCCAGTAATATCGATGAGTTAATCGATATGGCAAATGCAGAGTCAGAAGAGTTTAGGGAGTTTGTAGATGATAGTGCAGATAATCTGGTAGATGGTGTCGATTGGCTCAAACTGGCGGTCACAGCCCGCACTAAGAAGTACGGCGATGACATACCCACTGAACAAAAAGACAAAGCAAAGCAGCTACGGTTTTTGCAATATCGAGGCTTTCAGAGCGATATCTGTTTTGCCGCGCTCAATTATACATTAGACACATTAGATGAGCGCTTTTAACCCACCCTCACCTTTTTTTAAATACATCCATCTGTACATAAAACAATATGACTTGAGCGATCTATTAATAATAGCCGAGCACTTTCCACCAAATCAAACCAGCACCGATCCAAATAACTAAATTGACCACACTCATTATTGCGCCAATACTCCACCACTCTCTTAACGTCACATAGCCAGAGTTAAAAATGACTGGCGCAGTACCAGTTGCATAATGCGTAAGCGTCATCATGATATTGCCCGCTGCGGCTAAGATAAGCGCATATAACATCGGCGGTGCGCCCAAGCTTAAACCCACCGCATAAAATGCTGCAAATAGTGCAGTAATGTGAGCCGTGCTACTAGCAAAGAAGTAATGGATATATAAGTATACTAGGGTCAAAATAGTCACAGCCCCTATCCAGCCAAGCCCAGTCGTGCCAATCATCGATTCGATATTGCCAGAGAACCAGCTTATCAGTCCAAGCTTATTAAGATAAGCGGCCATCATAATAAGGGCGCCAAACCAAATAATGGTATCCCATGCTGACTTCTCTTTTAAAATATCGTCCCAAGTCAGTACCCCAGTCAATATTAAGGTCGTCAAACCAATAAATGCTGTGGTGGTAGCATCAACGCTATATTGCTCACCTAACATCAATGCGGGAATATTCGCCCACAATAACAGCATCAGAGCAAATACCCCGAGCATGATTTTTTCTTGGCTACTTATTTTTCCCATTTCTGCCAAATTTTCCTTGGCAAAACCTTTTGCATCGGGCGTGATTTTAACATCAGGTGGATAAATTATATAAATGACTAATGGCATCATAAGCAGACATAGCATGCCAGGTACAAACATCGCCACTGCCCATGTGGTCCATGACAGCTGAATATCACCGCCTGTGGCTTTATTCACCAAATCTACAACCAAAGGATTGGGCGCAGTAGCCGTGATAAACATCCCAGAAGTAATCGGGTTGGCATGATAGTTCACCATCGCCAAATAACGACCAATCTTATTTTGAGTGCCTTCTTCTGGCGTCGAATGAAAGCTTTGCGCGATAGACTTCATAATAGGATGAATAATACCGCCGCCACGCGCCGTATTGGAGGGCGTAATGGGTGCTATCATCAATTCAGCCGCAGTCAAAGAATAAGCCACGCCGATGGTTTTTTTACCAAAAATAGAAATAAAATAATAGGCAATACGTCGACCCAAACCCGTTTTTATCAAGCCACGCGATATCATAACTGCAATACCAATTAGCCAAATCAACGGACTTGAGTAGCTTGATAATGCATCACTAATGGCTTGTGCTGGGCTATCACTAGTCACGCCTGTAAGTGCGACTAGGGTGACGGCAACGATAGCAATGGCACCAATGGGTAATACTTTGCCGATGATGGCGACAATAGTGGCGATGAATAACGCCAGCATGTGCCATGCTTCAGGGGTGACGCCAGTAGGCACAGGTATCACAAACCAAATGATCAAGCCGACCAAAATGGCAACCGCTGCTTGAATAGGCTTAAATGGCATGATTAACTATCCTTATAAATGCTTATACCATCACGCAGTCATATTATATAAAGGATCATCAAAGTAGCCACTGCGACAAAAGACTCAATGAATCATATGACCATCTTATAAGATTTATAGAATTATTTTTCTATTATTCACCATTTTTAACATATCTATTTAGAATAAAGAGTAAATATTCAGTAATAGAGTACCAATAGTAGGGTTAAACTAACAGCCATAAAAAAGAGCACGTTGGATAACGTACTCTTTTTTATAGTATTAACTTTATGGCATTAACCGTTGCGACTTTCTTTAAAAAATAAATTTATTTTAACGCACCTAATCGCCTAGATAGCTGATTGATGATTTGATCAATCTCTTCATTGGCTTCAGATTCATTATCTAAATTGCCACTTGGTGTCAGCTGATTCATTACTTCTGGCAGCAACTCAGCAAGACCTTGACGGACTTCTACGTCATTAGCACCAGTATGTACTGCAACCTGCTGAATTTCACTTTCATCGAATAACTGACTGATATCATTTGGATCAAGGTTGTCATTGTCTTGTTGGTTACTCATCCAAGAACGCGCTTGGTTTTCATAACCCATACCTGTGATTTTTGATAATGCACCACTCAAGCCGCCATTGCGTTTGATCCAGCTTAGTACCATTGGCATAAGTGCAGCGATTAGCATACCTTTACCACCGAATCCAGATTTTCTCGTTTGACCACCCATGGCTTGACCACCCAATACGCTGCCTAATATGTCTCCAAGACCGCCGGCATTAGAATTGACGCCGCCACGTTGATTGCCACCAGTGAGTCCACCGCCTGTTAACCCACCGAGAATATCATCTAAGCCAAAACCATTGTCTGGCTGACGATCATACTGGCGTGGATTGTAGCCTCCAGTTTGACTACCACCGCCGAGCACGCTACCCAATATATCCCCAAGACCACCTGTACGACGTGGATCAATGCGTTGATTTACAGGATTACGCTGCGCATCTTCAGGATCCATCGCACGACGGGCCACCTGACTAACCAAATTCCCTAATAAGCTCATTCTCGATTCCTTTTTGTCATATTATTTATTATCTATAAACCGCTAAAAACTTCGCTGCTAATTTAATATATTAAGCAACAGCTTGATTTACTTATGCGATTCATAATTCTCTTGCAATATAACAAATCTCTTTCGCTATCCAGATAGGTGTTTTGTTATGACATGTAGGCGTTCGTAAATTCGTGGAAAAAACCGCTCATTGGGCGCTATAAAAAATACTACCTCAACTCGTATTTTCGGCGTTTATGTTAGGCATATTGAACATTCAACCATGGTACTAATAAGTACTATTTATAAGTATTCAATACAATCTAGCCAAAATATTCAACTCTCGCCATTGTTCAGGGCTCACTTGATCTCGAAAGATGGTCACTGATAAAGAGCGCTGATAAGGCTCTATAACATTGAATTCAAAGCTTATCGCCCATCGATATCCAGAGACAGCGATTAATTGTGCCTGCCATAGCTCATCACCGCGACCCGTACGGAGCAGTAGCTGCCAATGCTGCTCAACACGATGACTAAGTGGTGGTTGGCTAAGGTGCAGCAGTATGGGTCGTGATAATGTCAAATAAATAATCACCGCGGCGGTAACGATTAAAATAAGCACATATTGCCATAACAATAAAGAAGCGAGCCATGCCAGTACAACCATGACGACGGTCAACCCACTATAAAGCAGCAAACGCAAATAGCTGGCAGGCCAAATAGCCGTATCAATACGCAACGAATTTGCCAAGGTCATATTTTATCACCAAAAAAAACGGCAGACCATTATGTTACTTAGGCCTAGCTATACCAGCTCTAGACAACCATTTTTTATATCTAAATCAGTTTTTAAGTCAAATCTTTGGTATGACGCCATGTCTTAATTTTATTGACTAACGCCCATATTTCTTCATTTTCTGGACGATTTTGATTGGTGAAATAATCCAACAAATCAGGGTCTTCATGAGTCAGCATTTCTGCAAACGTCTCTTGTTCAGCAGGCTCTGCCGTTAAGTAAATCTCTTTGACATAAAGGTCAATATAAAAGTCTAACTCTTTTAATCCGCGGCGTGCTTGATAGATAATGCGGCGCTGTTCATTGGTTGGTTCTGGCTGAATCGGGGTGGTCATAAAAGTACTCTCATTATTTTAAATTGGGATTAAGGATAATTATGCGCAGATAATTGACGCCATAAGGCGACTGCTTGCTGCATCATCGCCACATTATGGGTGCGTATAATGCCAGCGCCTTGCTGTAGGGCAAAGATACCAGCTGCCGTACCTACCACATCACGATCTACCGCGTTGGTAGTAGCAACGACTTCGAAGCCACTCTTGCTCAATACTTCCGCTAAAAAACGTTTGCGCGAAATGCCAAACATCATCGGTAAACCAAGCGCTTGTAGCCTGCCAAGCTGGCTTAATAGTGCACAATGATGCTCATAATTTTTAGCAAAACCAAAGCCTGGATCGATAATAATTTTCTCACGCTTAACACCGATTCCTGTTACTTCGTCAATACGCGATAATAGCTCAGCCCTTACGTCACTAATGATGTCGTCATATTGTGCCAAATTATTCATCGTTGTTGGCTCACCGCGCATATGCATGAGCATGATGGGTATATCAAGCTCAGCCGCTAGTACTGCTGCACCCTCGCGTTTGAGTGCGCGTACATCATTCCAAATATCAGCACCAGCGTCAAAAGCCGCTTTCATAACCTCTGGATTACTGGTATCAATGGATAGCCAAATATCCTCCCCGCAATGCCGGCGGATGGCTCGAACCACTGGCGCAACACGCTGCAGCTCTTCAGACGTGCCCACAGCATTCGCATTGGGGCGAGTAGACTCACCGCCAATGTCGATAATAGTCGCGCCCTCTTCTATCATTTGCTGACAATGCGCAACAGCCTTATCTACCGCATTGAACTGTCCACCGTCTGAAAACGAATCGGGTGTGACATTAAGAATACCCATAATATGAGGCTGCGATAGATCTAGTGTTTTATCACGACTTGATATCTTATAGCTGGGTAAGGGCTGAAATAAGGACATAACCAAATTATCTCTCATTAAAACATTCTAATTATTGCAGACTGCTTGTTATGCGTTGTGCTTATGATACCAGTAAACTCTATTCTGTACTAAACCCTTCACGAAATATGGACAACAAAAAAAGCCCTTTATGATAAAGGGCTTTTTCTATTGAATATGAATCAATTAATAACTACATCGCTGGTAACGGTGGCGGTGTTGAGTTGGTTGTTTTAATATCATTCTTCGATAAGTTGACTTCGTTGTGCTGATAGACTCTAGGTGGACGTGGGTCTTCACCTGCTAAGATATCTTGCAACTGATCTCGGTCAATCGTTTCCCACTTCATTAGGGCATCTACCATCGCATGCATTTTTTCTTGATTACCTTCAATCAATTCACGCGCGATATCATATTGCTCCTCTAACATACGGCGAACTTCTTCATCGACCTTTTGTTGCGTGGCTTCTGAAATCGTACGACTGCTAGAGCCAAAATAGCCTTGCGAGCTGTCCTCATCTTCATAAACCATAATACCAAGCGCATCAGACATACCGTACTTCGTTACCATGGCGCGGGCCATCTTGGTTGCACGTTCGAAGTCGTTAGAAGCACCCGTCGACATTTGATTGATAAAGACTTCTTCAGCGATACGACCGCCGAATAAGATAGCAATATCGCTCAGCATTTTTGATTTATACATGCTGGTTTGGTCATGCTCTGGCAACTGCCAAGTAACCCCAAGCGCAAAACCACGCGGCATGATCGTTACTTTATGCACAGGATCGGTACCTGGTAGTAGCTCAGCGACTAAGGCGTGACCTGCTTCATGATAAGCGGTCGCACGGCGCTCCTCTTCACGAATGACCATTGATTTACGCTCAGGACCCATATATAACTTGTCTTTTGCATCTTCAAAGTCATTCATATCAACGCTGGTCTTGTTGCGACGTGCTGCAAACAATGCCGCTTCGTTGACAAGGTTGGCCAGCTGCGCACCACTAAATCCAGGCGTACCGCGAGCCAGTGCATTGGCATCCACACCGATAGTATTCGGCAGCTTTCTCAAATGCACTTTAAGAATTTGCTCACGGCCTTTAATATCTGGCAATCCTACTTGTACCTGACGGTCAAAACGACCTGGACGCAATAGCGCTTTATCAAGCACATCCGCACGGTTGGTCGCGGCAATGACGATCACGCCTTCATTGCCTTCAAAACCATCCATTTCGACCAATAATTGGTTCAGTGTCTGCTCACGCTCATCATTACCGCCGCCCATACCAGAGCCACGATGACGACCGACCGCATCAATTTCATCAATAAAAATGATACAAGGCGCGCTCTTTTTAGCCTGTTCGAACATGTCACGTACACGTGATGCACCGACACCAACGAACATCTCAACGAAATCGGAACCTGAGATAGAGAAGAACGGTACTTTAGCTTCACCAGCAATGGCTCTTGCTAACAAGGTTTTACCGGTACCTGGAGGGCCAACCATTAAGATACCACGTGGAATCGTCGCACCAAGCTTGGTAAATTTATCAGGGTCGCGTAAAAACTCGACCACTTCGACCACTTCTTCTTTGGCCTCTTCACAACCAGCCACATCTTCAAAGTTCACCTTGATTTGGTCTTCAGTCAACATTTTGGCTTTGGATTTACCAAAGCTCATAGGGCCACCGCCTTTACCGCCAGCGCCACCTTGCATGTTACGCATGAAGAATAAAAACAGACCAATAATCAATAGAATTGGGAAACTGGCTATCAGTAATTGCATCAAGACGCTTTGGCGTTTTGGGGCAGTCCCTTGGACTTCGACTTGGTTCTCACGCAGCAATGGCATGAGCTCATCATCTGACACAGCTGGTCTAATGGTCTCAAATGATGAACCATTTTTCTTTTCGCCGGTGATTTGCTCGCCATCGATTTCAACGCTGGCTACTTGGTTTTCTGACACGGCGGTCACAAACTCAGAGTAGTTAAGGCTATCCGGCTCGGATGATTGGTCAAAGCCGCTAAACACCAGCACCAAAACGCCGATTACCACCAGCCACAATAAGGTATTTTTTACCATGTCGCTCACTAGTTATTCCCATCCCTTACTTATTGGTGTGTTTATTAAACACGTGACGTCTATAAACGTACCGCTCATTTTTTAGTAAATATATTCATAGCCAAAATTTATAAGTCAGACTCATACAACTCAAATGCTGCATGGGGACTGTTTTCACAAGTTATAAATATCAATGACCTATATATCTATCGTAGATGAGCACATCAGGCGCTTATTGTCAGACGACTTTGCCTAAAACATATGCTTGAAACAAAGTTAATATACCATGATATGTGGTGCTAACCTGCATAATTCAAGCAGGTTTCGCTATTATTCAGTTAACGATTGTAGCGAGTTCAATACGCTCATGAGACTATGTTATGGTGACACATTATCTCGCTTACAATGGCTGTGAAATAACGACGTTATGATTATTTAATCGCTATCCAAAACATCTCTTTTGACCGTGGTCGTGACGCACCTGGTTTAATACTACGGATTTTACTAAAATCCTGCTGCATCTGCTTGCGTAATTCTTGTGTGCCTTCACCTTGAAACACTTTCATAATAAGTGCGCCACCTTCTGGTAAGGTTGCAAGCGCGAAGTCCACTGCCAGCTCGCATAAATACATCATACGTGGCTGATCGATTGCGCTGTTTCCTGCCGTATTTGGTGCCATATCGGACAGCACTACATCGACCTGCCTATCACCAACCTCTGCCATGATCGCATCAAACACTTCTGCTTCGCGAAAGTCGCCTTGAATAAAGGTCACATCAGGCAATGTATCCATCGGCAGAATATCAGAGGCAATCAAAATGCCTTTTTCGCCTACTAGCTGACCTGCCACTTGAGACCAACTGCCTGGAGCACTGCCCAAATCTACAACCGTCATGCCTTTTTTAATAATATTGGTCTTTTCATTAATTTCTAATAGTTTATAGGCGGCACGGGCACGATAGCCATCTTTTTGCGCTTTTTGCACATAATGATCGTCAATATGCTCTTTCATCCAAGCGCTACTACTCTTTGACAGTTTTTTATTTTCGATACGCGTGGCCAAAATACCTGCTCCTATTGCTTTGCAAAACATTCATACATATTACTGAAGTAGCTAAAAGATTTATGAAGCACTTTCGATATGGTTTAAATTCATTCGAATATGCTATCAATCAAGATTTTTATACATTTGCAGTCTTAAACTGACTAAATTCTATTGGTTAAAACACTGATTTATCAGACAGTAGCGTTTATAATGTGCCCAAACATTCAGTTTAACATTTTCATCACGTAAAATCGTGCAAAATCCTGCTGATCTCATGCAAGATGACCACAGATTATCTATAATGGTCGTCAACTGCTCTTAATAGCACTGTCTTTTATTTTTACCAACACCTAGGAATTCTATGCAACTCGATAACGCTACCATCAAACGCCTAAGAGGCATTGGTCACGACCTCAAACCTATCGTCATGATTGGCAACAAAGGTATTACCCCAACCATTACTGAAGAGATTGATCGCGCGCTATCAGATCATGAGCTCATCAAAGTAAAGCTGCCTGCTGGCACAAAAGAAGAGCGCGATGTCATCGGTGCGGAACTTGCCAAAGCGGCTAACGCGTCTTTGGTTCATTCTATTGGTCGTATGGCATTGTTACTACGTAAAAATCCAAACGCCAACCCAAAATTGTCTAATTTAGCACGTCATGCATAATAATATGTGATGACCAGCTGGTTTGAGTGATGGTATGGTATGCCATATCAACTCAAATCATAGCCACATGGCGACGATAAATGTAAAAGCCGCGATGCATCTTGCTCGCGGCTTTTATGTTGTCTGCTCGTTTTAGATTTACTTAGCGTGTAATATTAGCTCGCTTAGTCGGTACAATTTTTCTTATAGTTACTTCTATATTTTCATTGTCGGGTCTTAACTTATGAATCAATCATTCAATCTCTATGTGGCCACCGAAACCATAGTAAACGATGCGCAGCAACTGGGTGTAACAGTGGATGAGTTGCAGCGCATCTGTATAAAGGTGCGTGCTCAGATTATTCGACAGCCATCACTATACTTACAGCTAACCTATCAACTCACCCTGCCCAACCAACTGCTAGCAAAGCAGCTAAACTGGTCAGTGTGGCAGCAAGCGCAAGTAAGATTCGATGATTACTTGTGGGAAGAGACTTGCCTTGAGTGTTTTATCGCTGGTCGTCTGATAAATGATGAAAATCTAACAGATGCTCAAAAGGCAACGCCCTATATCGAGATTAATGCCAATCCAGACGGTCGTTACGCGCTATATCAATTTGAAAGCTATCGTAATCCTGCGACCTTACCACCAACACCCTTACATGCAGCTGATGGACAAGCGCGCGCGTCTATTAATTGGATAAATAATGTAAAGCCAACATTAAGGTACGTGGAGAATTCTTCATTTAATGATCCATCACTAGCAAATAAACCTCATCATTATGAGCGCAGCTTTAATGTACCAGTAATCCAACGATCCAATAAGCAATACACCATCGCAAATACTGTGATTGAGCAAATACATCCTTGTGTTATTTTATGGTTTGGTGAGATTGCTTTATATTTTGCCCCAAACCACGCCTCCCCGCCTGACTTTCACAATCGTAGCCACTGGTCGAAATTTGAGCTTTAACTCTACTTTTAACTTAAGCATCACAACTCAAAGCGCAAAAAAAACCAGCAACGCTATAAAGGCATTACTGGATTTGGAGAAAACTTTTAACATAGGTTACATCTAGCTGGCTATTATTTGTCAGCCATCGCGAGGTAAATACCACGGTCTGATGCATCATCGACATATTGCGAATCACGCCATGTCGTATAGCTGTAAGTGCCACTGTATGGGCTAATGCTGTTTTGGCGGAAATCAGATACCCAATCGTTACCATCAAAGATCTGGATATGACCATGTGGACGGTTTGACGTACGATTATAGACAACGACGTCACCCACTTGTGGCTGCATATCATTACTGATCTTGGTAAAACCTGCTTGAGCAAGTGTGCCGCGAGAAGCATACTGATAAGCTGAAGGGTTAGGCGTAAATTCGTAACCTGCTGATTGTAGCGCTTTACGTACATAGCGAGCACAGTAGCCAGAGCTTCTAGATAACGCTACTCGCGATGCACTTGCCGCTGCGATAGCAGGAGCAGAATTGCGATCAGGAGCGCGGCTTGATTGCTGCTGACGCTGCTCATAAGACAAACGGCTGGTAAGCGAAGCAAGCTGGTATTCTTTTTGCTTGGCATGCGCACTTAAATTATCAATGGCTTGACTGATCTCATCATTGCTATATACATGAGCACCACTGTTAGTGCTATAGATATTGCGGCTAGAACCGTAGTTCGCAGAAGCAGAGATGTTAGTGATGGTATGACTCAAGGTATTATTTGGTTGAAAGGTTGTTTCGACAGCACCACTTGTCTGTGCTATACCCATTCCCAATACTGACAAAATTAATAAAGCTTGTTTCATAAATTTACTACCTATTGTTAATACAAGACCGCTCGTCATCCGTGACAAAGCATCAATTAGTTTAGAGGAGATGATCATTACAAAACATGATAAAATCCTTGTTAAAACAGCCCGCTATTTCTTCTGTAGTGACTAATGCTGGTATTATCTGTTAATACCCTATTCCGCTTAGTTCACTGTCTCGCAAATCGTTCAGTATCAATTGCCTTTAGCATGTCAATTATGAATATCGATTTTGTCACCTATTAGATGAGTCATCACGATGTCAAAAAAACAGCCAAATCGGCTTGCCCAACTTATCGACCATCAAGCTTTTGCTGGTAGCGCACTACCCCGAACGCTTGCTGACAATATGCGGCTATACATAGAAGCGACCAACGAGGTAAAAGAGCTATTGGTAGATTGTCTACCTGAAGAAATTCTTAATACCTGTTGGGTCGTAGGCCTCACCTCCGAGCAATTAATACTCAGTGTGGGCTCAATGACTGCTGCCAATCATATTCGCTATTTGCAGAGCGCTTATTTGCAAGTCTTAACAGAGCAGTCAATTACATTTAAACAACTCAAGCAAATTCGCGTCGTCGTCGCTAAAAATTCAGCTGATAATCATTCATCTAAACAACTATCAGCAGCAGCATCAACTTTGTCAAAGTCTAGTAAAGCCAATGAAAATCAGGCTCTTAGCCAAAACACAAAGCGGACTATATCACAGGCCGCAGAGCATGTCACCACTGATGAAAATCTCAAAAAAGCACTTTTGCGTCTGGCAAATCATTGAAATTATTAATATTGCTATGTAAAGTTGTGTAAACAAAACCGTAAAAATCAGCTGATAACGCTGCGATTTTGTAATGACGCAAACAAAAAAAATCACCTGCTAACTCCGTTCACATTATGAACGTCACCAACAGATGATTGAAAAACTATCCACAGCTTTGATATTCTCTACTCTAGAGCAGAATTGTTAAAATAATCTAAACAATACATTCAAAAAAACGAATATTATTAGAATGTAATTACTGCTGGATTATGTAATATTGCGTAAATGTTTCGATACTTCGTGTATATTCCTGTATTCATCCTTCAACAGTCAAACCTTCGAGAGGTAAATACTGAATTGGGCACGTTACATTGTCATCAAAAGTTACAATTTCAAAATTATTATGGTCAGATAGTATCTCACGTACCAATAAATTGTTTAACGCGTGACCAGATTTATAAGCATTAAAGCGACCCAAAATCGGATAGCCAATCAAATACAAATCACCTAAAGCATCCAAAATTTTATGGCGAACGAACTCATCATTAAAACGCAGACCTTCTTCGTTAAGAATATTTACCTCATCAATAACAATAGCATTATCCATACTGCCTCCTAACGCCAAATTATTCTGACGTAAGGCTTCTATATCTCGTAAAAACCCAAAAGTACGGGCTGAGCTCAATTGCTCAATGAAGTTTTGCGTCGAAAACTGCAACTGTGCATGCTGAAAATCTTTGTCGATAGCAGGATGATCAAAATCAATCTCAAAATTTAGCTCAAACCCTTCATAAGGACGCAGTTCTGCCCATTTATCATCCACTTTTACTCTTACAGGTCTGACGATTTTTATAAACTTCTTTAAAGCGTCTTGCTCGCAGAATCCTGCGTCAAGCAGCAACGCTACAAAAGGAGCGGCACTACCATCCATAATCGGTATCTCTGAGGCCGATACACGAATTAAAAGGTTATCCACGCCAAGTCCTGCAATGGCACTAAGCAAATGCTCGACCGTCCCCACACGTGTGCCACCAAACACTAGGTTTGACGACATCATAGTATCTTGTACTAAAAAAGCACTGGCTGGAATCGGCTGACTGCCTTCGATATCAGAACGCTCGAAAACAATACCCGTATCAATAGGTTGCGGATGAAACTCTAAGTCAACAGGCTGACCACTATGGAGACCAATACCTGTAACAGCAATCGCAGTTTTTATGGTTCTTTGGTTCATGGCTGTCTTCTCACATATTTTGTTACAATTGCCATAGTGTATCATTACCCGCCCCTAGTTCGCCATAGTTAAAACTCGCTAATTTCCTTATCTCCTTGATTGATAACACTTATCGTCAATAAATTTTGATGGTTCTCATGTCTTATTGATCACATTGCCTCTGTTAACACAGGGAAATAACAGCCAAATGTTACAATCATAAATTGTTTTATACGCCTATTTATTAATGATTATTTTCGCATTGAGAGGCGATTTTTATAAATAGAGCGCGCTCATAGCTGAATCAGTTTGCTAATATATCGACATTTTCTATACGCACAAAAAAGCCAGCAACTTAGTACTGGCTTTTTTTATTCCAAACATCTGAAAATATTATTTATTTTGTTGACGTTTTAGATAGTCTTGAATGCTATTAGTTTTGGTTTTCGCTTGCTCTTGAGGCGCGCTTGAGCGAGTAGCACTAGCCGTTTCTTGATACATCTGAGCTTGCGATTGCTTCTGGCTGTTTAAAGCACTGGTATGCACGTTGGGGTCAACAGGCTGAGTGCTATTGACAGAAGGAACTGGTGTCTCGACTACTTCTGGCTCTTGCCCAGCGTTTTCATCTAAAGTCAGACCCGTTGCAATAACAGTGACATGTAAGTCATCACCCATTTTTTCATCAATCACTGAACCATAGAAAATATGTGCATCGTCAATATCTGTAATTTCTTCGACAATAACACTGATTTTGCTCATCTCATCCAATGAGAGTGATTCAGAAGAAATTACGTTAACCAATAGACCTTTTGCATTTTCTAAACGCAAGTCATCAAGTAATGGTGATCTGATGGCTTTCTCAGTTGCTTGACGCGCACGATCATCGCCGCTAGCACGGCCGATACCCATCATCGCATGACCTTTGGCAGTCATAGCAGTGCGGATATCGTTAAAGTCGATATTGATCATACCTTCACTAGCGATAGTTTCAGCAATACCTTGAACCGCATGCAATAACACATCGTCCGCTTTTTTAAAGGCATCTTGCATAGAGATATTGCCATAGACACTCATCAACTTATCATTCGGAATCGTAATGATAGAATCAACAAAGTTAGTCAATTGCTCAATACCAGCTTTAGCAGCCTTGATACGTTTGCCACCTTCAAACTTAAATGGCGTAGTCACGACGGCAACTGTCAACACTTCCATTTCTTTAGCAATACGAGCAACCACAGGCGCTGCACCTGTGCCCGTACCACCGCCCATACCAGCAGTGATGAACACCATGTCTGAATGTTCGAGTAATGCACGGATGGCTTCTTCTTCGCTTTCTGCTGCTTCACGCCCAACTTCTGGGTTCGCCCCTGCGCCCAAACCGCGATTCGTTTTTGCGCCAAGTTGCAATTTATGCGGTGCAGTTAAACGATCAAGCGCTTGTTTATCCGTATTAGCACAGACGAACGTTACACCTCTAATCCCTTGTTGTACCATATGTTCAACCGCATTACCGCCACCACCACCAACACCGAATACAGTGAAGCTTGCTTGGCCGTTATTTTGAGGCTGGTTATCATCTGGCATGGTGTATTTTGACATAAAAAGGTTTCTCCAGTTGCAGATAGCGTGATGGTCGATACTTGGTAACACACTTATATGGCGCGCTATCGACTTACTATATATAATTGTATTTAAATAAAACAGGGCAATGGCTTAGATAATTGTGCTAGCCAAAATATGCCAGTATGGTATAGGGTGTTGCTTTTCGTATTCTTGCCTATTATATAGCTGCATACTCTTATACTGCTTAATATAAGTATGTTTTGCTAACAGATTATAATATCTTTTTGAGTACACTAGCAAAACGCTGCCCTGCACTTTGAAAAACACCAGTGACTCGATTTTTTTGAATCGCTTCAGGCTCGCTTTTTTCACTACGGCGAAACTGCTCGCTTTGACTATATAATAGTGTACCAAATGCCGTTTGATAAGCACGATCATTTACTTGACTGTTTAGCTGCTTAAATGACTCATCATTATCAAAATGATTATGAGCACTAATAGCAGGATGAGTGTTGGTTAATACTACGGGCATTTTGAGCAATTTTTTGGTAAAGGGTATCATACCTTTAATCGCCGTACCGCCACCTGTGAGTACGATACCTTTGTCGATATAGCCGATGAGATCAGCCTCATGTAATTGACGAGCAACTTCCGTAAATATCTGCACATAGCGCGCTTCAATAATACGGGCTAGATTATAGATACCAATATTAATCTCGTCACCTGTTCCTTGTGGTTTAAAGATAAAGAATGAGCTAGGATCGACACTATTGACATCGACAGTACCATGGGTCTTTTTCAGCTTTTCAGCTTCAATCATGGAGATACCAAAATCAGCTGAGATATCCATCGTTACTTCGTGGCTACCTGTCGCGATACAATGGGTAAATATCAGCTTGTTTTCTTTATAAACGCAAATACTGGTCGTACTAGCACCAATATCTACCAAACAAACCCCTTGCTGGCGCTCGTCACTCATCAAACTATATTCAGCACTCGTCACTGCATCAAATACAATGTGATCAATACCAACATCACAGCTTTGCAGTAATTTTTGGATATTCTGACGACTAGCAACGGGCATCATCATCATGTGATACATCACAGTAATATTATGCGCCATCATTTCGATCGCATCATCCACCATGAAATCTTGATCATCAACATAGATGCCCTGCTGACAGCAATGCATTAAATAATAGTCTGATGATAGATCGCGTGACTTGGCATTAGACAACGCCTGCACCATATCTTTGGCACGTACCGCCTCATCTTCTACACGTACCTCGCCTGCACTATTTTTGCTCGATAATTCCGGTGTTGCTAGGGTCAACCACACACTGTGCACGCGGCAATTGGCAGTATCTTCTGCTTCTTGAATGGCTTGCTTAATAGCACCTTGTAGACGTTCACGGTGTTTTATTTGACCTTGGTAAAAATCGCTATTTTTGACTTGTCCCACGCCCAGAATACGGATGTCTTTTGCAGAGACAACGTTACCAATGACGACATAGACTGCCGTGGCACTTAGATGGACAACAACCAGATTTTCAGTATTTTTCATGGTACCAGACAAATTATCGCTAAACAGGAGACCAAATGACGTCTCCATTAGATCATTAAAAAAAGCGTTATCAACACGCTATGATGTTGTATATCCTGTGCTACAAACTATCAAAATAGCTCAAACTAAAATGCTAACCAGTTTTTGTTTATGCTATCTATCTATCGTTATTCTGCTTCATCGATTTTTGGCTGTGCCATATCCCAAGCAATGGTAAAACCATTTTTATAGCGCAAATCTACAGACTGTATTTCGCCTCGACGCTCACTTAACTGATTGCCGAGCAGCTGACTTAAACTCAGCAGCTTTTGCGCAGTATTCTCGTTATCAACAATCACACGCAGTCCATTGTCAAAACGAATCAGCCAAGTCATTCTTGGTGACAGGATAATATCTTCGACTTGCATACCAAGTGGCGTATACCAGTCGTTAACTTGCTGCATCTGCTGCATGATAACTGGGGCTTGCGTTATCTCACCTTGTAAGGTGGCGAAGCGTTCTTGCGTCAGATCTTTACTATCAGCAGGGACAAAAACTGCACCTTTTGCATCCACTAAACGCTCTGTACCAAAATTAGCAACCGCCTGCTTAGGTAATGCGGTAACGACTATGCCCCGTTGCCAATCACGAGAAATACTGACCTGATCAACCCAAGCCAGACCCGTCGTAATATCTCTTAATGCTTGCAAATCAGAGGTAAAAAAGCTGCTTACCTTTTGTTGATTCATAACCTGTTGCAATGCGCGATACTGGGTAACTGTCAAACCCTGATTATTCACATGGATAGAAGCTGGCGGTGCATCACGCAACGCTTTTCCACCCATTATCAATATCAGTACGAGCAACCCTAGTACCAATACCATAAAAAAATATTTGAGCGAAGTCGGTACTTGGAACTTAGAGTTTGGGCGACGGGTTTTATCACTCATCAAGTCAGTTACCTCGTTGACAGTTTGAGCCATAACGACCTTTGTCCCTATATTTGCATAAAACTGATCATGCTATTTATAAATGTAACTCTGCATATTTTTGCAGAAGCCTATTAAGTTGACATATTATCAAAATATTTTACTAAAACGATTTATAGGATGACATTATGCTCATTTAAACGTAACATTTTTCTTAATTTATGAATAACTTATGGGCTAAATTCATAGAAAACAGAAATATCACTAAAACAGACCTATAATTACAATATTAACGTATTTTATGGTTAAACAATAGCTTAACCCCTACTAGTGACAACGAATTTACACAAGTTTACATGACGCTGTGGTATAGCAGCTCTAGTGATACATTAACCCGTTCTAGTCTAGTAGTATTCTCAGGCTATCTAGTCTAGTAGTATTCTCAGGCTATAAGAAAAATTTAACTCTAATGATTCATAAGTTTTATCACTGGTTTATTAAGACAGCTTATTAATGACAACTGCCTTAATAAATATCAATAGCATTATGAACAATACTAAAAAATGAGCAATGTTAAAAAGTAGCATTGCTAAATCACTGTTTAAGCAATAACTGCTATACCAGTCACTCTAATGTCTGCGCTAAAATATGCCAGCACAATGCATCAAAGTCCATGCCTCGAGCCTTGGCTGCCATCGGAACCAAGCTATGGCTGGTCATGCCTGGCACTGTATTGATTTCAAGCAACCAGAAGTTGCCTGCTTCATCTTGCATAGCATCGATGCGTCCCCAGCCTTTAGCATCAACGGCACGGAACGCTGCAAGGCTCAGATCTTGTAAATGCTTTTCGTCAGCAGCGCTCAGACCACAGGGAATGTAGTAGCTGGTATCATTACGATTGTACTTGGCTTCAAAATCGTAGAAGTTGGTAATATCAGCAGGTTCAAGACGAATGACTGGATAAGCTTCATCGTCGATAATGACGATTGTAAACTCGCGACCAGTAATCCAGCGCTCAGCCATAACTGCATCACCGCACTGTACCGCCGTTGCATAAGCCGCTGGCAACTCGTCAAGATTGTTGACCTTAGTCATACCAATACTCGAGCCTTCATGAACGGGCTTAATAATAAGTGGTAGACCTAGCATGTTGACCACTTGCTGCCAGTCAGTCTCAGCTGTTAACAATGAAAATGGCGCGGTTGCTAACCCACAACCCTGCCACAATTGCTTGGTACGAACCTTATCCATACCCAGCGCTGATGCCAGAATGCCTGAACCCGTCTGCGGAATATCAAACCATTGCAGCACACCTTGCAACAAACCATCCTCGCCGCCGCGACCATGCAACACATTGAACACGCGGTCATACTGGCGTAGCTCTGTGATATCTTGATGCTTAGGGTCGAAATGAGTGGCATCAACGCCTTGGTTTTGTAGCGCCTGCAATACGGCAGCACCACTGTCTAATGACACGCTGCGTTCATTGCTACTGCCGCCGTAGACAACCGCCACTTTACCAAACTGTCTGGCATCTTTTGCATCACTGGTCGTCGTGTTTAGAGTGGCATCATTGCTCTCTAAATTATCTGCATTTTGAGTGCTGGTATTTTCTTTAGTATCAGTCGTCATGAAGATCGTTCCTAGAATTTTTTAGCTTACTTAATGTAAAGGTTATTGGCAGCCAAGTCGACAGCGATCTGCCCTACATTACCTGCACCTTGAGTAATGAGCATGTCATTGGCTTTTAATAAACGCTGCATGACAGGAGCTAAATTGTCCTTGTCAATAATCGTCGGTTCAACTTCACCGCGCAACCGAATACTACGTGCCAATGACTTGGTATCAGCGCCAGTAATTGGGCTTTCACCTGCTGAATATACGTCTAATAATAATAATTCATCAACGCTGGAGAGTACTTCAACAAAATCATCAAAGCAATCTCGGGTACGACTATAACGGTGCGGCTGAAACATCATTACCAAACGACGTTCAGGGAAACTTTGACGCGCCGCTTTAATGGTGGCATCGACTTCTTTTGGGTGATGGCCATAATCGTCAATCAATAAAACATTACCCTCATCAAGGCTGACAGAAGCATGCTGCTCAAAACGGCGACCAACGCCTTCAAATTTTTGCAGAGCGCGTTTGATCGCTTCGTCATCGACCCCTTCATCAGTCGCCATGGTAATAGCAGCAAGTGCGTTATAAACGTTGTGAGTACCAGGAATGTTGAGGGTCAAACGTAAAGGTTCACGGTCACGGCGCAGTACCGTGAAGTGAGTTTTCGTGCCTTCCGTAACCAAATCAACACCTTGCACATCATTAAAAGGCTCAAGTCCAAAGGTCAGTACGGGACGACCAATATCATCAATCATGGCATACAATTCTGGATCATCACCGCAGACCACCGCCAAACCGTAGAATGGCATGTTTTGTAAAAACTGAATATAAGCGGCTTTTAATTTATCAAAACTATTCTCATACGTTTCCATATGGTCTTGATCGATATTGGTGACAATCGCGGCCATCGGATGTAACGATAAAAACGACGCATCAGACTCATCGGCTTCTGCCACCAAGAAACGACTGCTACCCAGCGCAGCATTTTTACCAGATGCATTCAGCTTACCGCCGATCACGTAGGTAGGATCGAGTTGCCCTTCTGCCATCATGGTAGTCAACAAACTGGTCGTGGTGGTTTTGCCATGAGCGCCAGCAACAGCGATACCGTGACGATAACGCATCAACTCGCCCAGCATATCGGCACGGCGTACCACTGGCAAACGTGCTTCTAATGCCGCTTTTACTTCAGGGTTGC
Organism: Psychrobacter sp. UBA6739; assembly: GCF_002453835.1. NCBI lineage: Bacteria > Pseudomonadati > Pseudomonadota > Gammaproteobacteria > Moraxellales > Moraxellaceae > Psychrobacter > Psychrobacter sp. UBA6739. The sequence continues at coordinate 39,787 of NZ_DKHR01000028.1, read as the reverse complement.
TGCGATCAATCGCTGACGATACAACGATGACATCAGCATTAGCGATGTTCTTAGAATCATGACCGATCGCAATATCAATACCAATCTGTGCCAAACGTTTGGTTACTAAGCTCTCAGCAATATCAGAACCACTTACTTGATATCCTTGATTGTTCATCACCTCCGCGATGCCGCACATCCCCGAGCCACCAATACCGACAAAATGCAAATGCTGAATACGACGCATTTCTGGTATTTCAATCAAACGCTTAGGTAGAGCTTTCGCAGGGTTAGACATAGGGCTTCTCTTTATTAAAGGCTAATACAATTTAGTGTATCAAAATAATTGGCAATAAAAACAGTCAGTTATAATAATATAGGCTTCAGCGTTTGCCAAATAATATCAGCAACTTGCTTGCTCGCACTTCGATTGGCAAGGGCATGGCCTTTTTTGGCCATCGCTAGGCACTTCTCTCGATTAAGGGCAGCAAGCTCATTGCTCAAACGCTGCGCTGTCAACTCAGACTGCGGTAACAAAATCGCCGCATCGTGTGAGGTTAAAGTGCGGGCATTAGCAGTCTGATGGTCATCTACCGCATGCGGCAGCGGTACAAAAATTGCGGCAATACCAACGTTCTGGATTTCCGTAACCGTCAATGCGCCTGCTCGGCAAACAATAACATCTGCCCAATTATAAGCGGCAGCCATATCGTCGATAAAAGGCTGTACCACAAATTTGTGCATACTCAAGTCCTGCTCATCGTAAGCCGCTTGTGTGGCAGCCTCATTGTTACGCCCGCATTGGTGACGCACTTCAAAAGGCTGATTGAGCAATGCCAGCGCTTTTGGCACAGTGTCGTTTAAGGCTTGTGCACCAAGTGAGCCACCCACCACCAACAATTTGAGCGGTGAGTTGTCATTAACATCATAACGCACCGTCGGTTCAGAGACACCAGTGATGGCATTGCGTACTGGGTTACCCACCGTTTCAAGCTTAGCATCCTGTGCACTATTGGCAAAGGTATCCTCAAATGCTTGCAGCACCTTGGTTGCAATCTTGGATAGGTAGCGATTACTCATGCCTGCAATGGCATTTTGTTCATGGATAATCAGAGGCGTATTGGTCAGACGTGCGGCGATGCCGCCAGGTGCAGTCACATAACCACCGAAACCGACAACTATGTCAATTTGATTACTACGAATCACCTTTATAACTGCCATCGTCGCTGACAATAAAGTCACTGGCAACTTCAATAAACGCCCGATTCCTTTACCGCGTAAACCCTGCATCTCAATCGCATGAAAAGGATAACCAGTCGGTGCAACCAAGCCGTTTTCCATACCATTTGGCGTTCCTAGCCAATGAATAACCGCACCACGCTGAGTCAATTCCTCAGCCACTGCCAGCGCTGGGAACACATGCCCACCAGTACCCGCGGCCATCATTAATATATGCGGTGCTTTCATGAACGCCTGCCTATCTTTTCTTTATTTATATGAAGGACTTATTATCCTATGATCATCTTAGTCATCAGCCAATAATGACCCTATAAAATCTCGCATAGTATAGTGTAAATCGTTGGCTGATATATAGCACTTTATGCACTGTCAATAACAAAAATCCAAGCCGCGAGCAATCACGACTTGGCTTTTATAAATACTATCGAAAAATCATAAAAGCATCGTTTATAAATGACGTTTTATCGCCTTTTTATGCGCTATGAAAAGATGCTGTTTATCAATCTATCTTAGCACACTGTTTTTTAAGTATTGTGCTCATAGCTTAGTGATAAATCACTCTATCCTTACAGTGTTGCGCAAACTGCTACTTTATTCTCAATGGCGATGATAAAATCGGTCGCAATATCTGTACCGCATTGATCATCAATCTCACGTACACACGTTGGGCTGGTGACATTAATCTCGGTAATACGACCACCTATTAAATCGAGCCCGACGAACATTAGACCTTTTTCTTTAACAATAGGTGCCACGACTTCTGCCACTTGACGTTCGACATCAGTGAGCGGCATCGCAACACCGCTACCACCCGCCGCAAGATTACCACGGGTCTCGCCTTTGGTAGGAATACGCGCCAAGCTATAATCGACCACTTCACCATCAACGATCAACACGCGCTTATCGCCTTCTTTGATCTCTGGCAAATAGCGCTGCGCCATAATCGGCAAGGTTTCAAGCTCGGTTAAAATCTCAAGCGTGACGCCGATATTTGGACTATCTGCGGTCAAACGGAAAATACCCGTACCGCCCATACCATCTAATGGCTTAACAATGACGTCTTGCTGCTCAGCGATAAACTTGCGAATATGCACCTGTTTACTGGTCACAATCGTTGGGCTCATATAATCGCTAAACCACGTGGCAAATAGCTTTTCATTACAATCACGTATCGCTTGTGGATCATTGACCACTAGCACGCCTGCCGCTTTGGCATGATCAAGCATATAAGTGGCATAAATAAAACGCATGTCAAACGGCGGATCTTTACGCATCAACACCACGTCATAGTCGCTGATTGGCGCTGTCGCTTTATCCCCTAATGTATAAAAATCTTTAGGATCGCGCTTGACGGTCACTGGCTGCGTATCAACCATCAGTTGCCCACGATCCAACCACAAATCATGAATCTGACAATAGCCAAGGCTGTGCCCACGGTCTTGTGCCGACCACATCATCGCAAGGGTCGTGTCTTTTTTATAATTAACCTGCTCGATAGGATCCATAATAACGAGTATGTTTAACGATTTTTTTTGATTTTCTTGGCTCATGATAAAGCTCACTTACGTTATATTATTAATGTAGAACAGCTTCGGACTCAGTACCCAACTATACGCCGTACTGCGCGCGATAATGTTGCATCTTGGCAAGTTGGGTCGCGTCTTTATGCTGACCGCTTTGTACGCCATGGTCATCTGCCAAATAACTGATTAAATCATCGATATCGACGAGTGCACGCACTGGTACCTCTAATGTCGACGCCAACTCTTGAATAGCAGAATGCTCAGCCTGACCTTTTTCTTTACGGTCAAGGGCAACGATAATACCAGCAACGCTAGCGCCTGCTTGCTCTAAAATCTCAACCACTTCGCGCATCGCCGTACCAGCGGTAATGACATCATCGAGTACCCAGACTGCTTTACCACTAACGTCAGCGCCTACTAAGTTGCCACCTTCGCCATGGGTTTTGGCTTCTTTACGATTATAGCCCCACTTGGCATTGATACCATGATGAATCCATAAGGCTTGCGCGGTTGCTGCCACAAAAGGAATACCTTTATACGCTGCCCCAAATATCACCAGCTCCTGCTCATCTGTACCGTTATGACTAGCAGCCATTTGCTCAGCCAAGGCATCAGCATAACCACACGCGAGCAACGACAACATCTCACCCGACGCCAGCAAGCCTGCATTAAAAAAATACGGACTGATGCGACCAGACTTGAGGACAAACTCGCCAAATTTGAGAACTTGATTGTCTAAAGCCAGTTGGATAAATTGATGTGAGGAGAAAGAAGGGTGTTGCGCATTAGGCATTGAGGCATTAAGCATGGAAGCGTTCCTATTGACAAAAAGAAGAGCAAAAAATTGGCGTTATTGTACGCATTATTGATCAGCTTGACCAACCATTGATGTCGTAATCCTGCATGTTAGGATAACGAGTCAATAGGCCACTGCGCGATGAGAGATTAAAATAACACTGACCGTCATCACTCACTTGTATCTCCCAACCTAAATGATACGCGGCAACAATAACATGTCCTGTGAAAATGCGTATTTGACGGTAGGCATGGCGCTGCGATGGCTCACAAATGATTTGACTCAGCAGATAACTGCGTATGTGCTGACAGATTTGCGCGGCACTATAGCGGTGATTGATACTTTTTCGTGTCTCGCACTGCCTCAATGCATGGACAGCGACGCTGCACGCCATAATGTCAGTAGCCAAACTGCCCTCGCCTGTCTCAAATTGCTGCGGCTGCAACACCACTTGCCAATCTTCGGCGTAAACACTGTTGAGCAATTCATCTGGGTTATAACGTTTGGTCAATGCACGTAAAGAAGCCTGTTTGTTTTTAGCATTATTACTAACGCTCGTATCGGTACTTACAGAAGAGCCATTCAGTGCAAAACCGTAACGATGCAGTTTTGGATAAGCACGAAGCGCCTGCTGAATATCGGCCATGTCGAGCAAAGTCATACCATTTAATGATGATAATAATGGTTGCGCGCTGTGATTGTGATAAAAGCTGTCTGGAAACTCGACAAGCTCTGCTGCCCGCAGTAATGACAGATGCTCGTCCAATACTTCTGAAGCAATCAGCGACCATTTTGATAAGCTGTGTTCTTTAGGCTGGTAAAAACGCGCAGAGCGACCATAGAGTCGTTGCAATTGACCATTTAAGCGCCTAGCAGGTTCTGGAATATCGCTCAAGGGTCTGGCAGGATCAAGTGCCAAGCGACTCGGGTCAAAATTAGGATGTACAATCGCAGGTTGGGTAGTATCTGGCAAAATAGACGACTGCTCAGCATTGCCTTCTGAAACTGTACCGCCTACTGCTTTTTTAAGATCAGCACTGGGTAAATGAGTGTCAGAAGTAGAAGGCTGGGTCATGAAATCTCCATAAGCTATAAAATACAAAAATAATTCTAATTAAACCAAACTGGCATATTATTCTTGATGTTGTTCTTGATGACGCAAAATATCACGGTAACCGACTTGCCAATCAGGATATGCCAACCAAGCTAATGGAATATTACTGTGCAAGCGTTTTCCCGTAACCGCTGCTTTTTTATCGTCAAGAGCAGGAGGCGTTTCATTTATCTGCTGACTTAACCAAACGCCCAACTCAAAAGTCGTGACTGGCGCATAATCAGTAGCAATATACAGGGGCTTGGGCGCATCGATAGTCAGTACGTTAACGATGATAGCGACCAAATCGCGATCCATAATCCGATTGCTCCAATGCGTCGCTGCCACTGCTTCCTTTTGTGGCTCGCGGGCTTTACGCAGACGCATGAGACGCGCGCGTCCATAAATACCGCTTGGACGAATAATAATGGCTTTATCATCAAAGCCTTGTTGCAGGACTTGTTCTGCTTGCAATATCACCTGCGATGCTTCACGCTCTGGCGTCACAGGTGCAGTATTGTCATCAATCCATTCGCCATTATCTTGCCCATAAACACCCGTTGATGAAATAAAAACAATGCGTGAAAGGTTGGTGAGTTTGTCCGCAAGCGTTGCCAAATTTTGGCTAATTGCTAAGTAGCTATTATGATAGCCACTGGTCGAATAATCATCGGGGGTAACGATAATTGCTATCGCCGTAAAATCTTGCAGCTGCTCAGCCGTCAGAGTCAATGCATCGGCTTGCATAAATTCAGCGTTATCATCCAAAGAGTAATGATGGCGCTCACCACGAGCCAAACCTGTGACATTTAAGCCGTCCTGTGCCAGCTGGTTGCTGACTGGCAAACCAATATCACCTTGACCAATAATCAATAAATTTTGCGTACTCATCATTTATCCTTTATTCGAACGACATTTCTAATGACTGCCCATACATCTTTTCAATAATCTATACATCTTTTCAGTAATAAATGTTAAAAATAGCGTCTGTACGACAGCTGTACGTCTTCATTGGCATCAACACGATCTTGCCATTCGTAGTTGGCATTAATGCGTAATGCTTGTTTTTTATCAATATCATACTGCAGCCCTAATGTCGATATCAGCTGCCAATAATGACCACGGGCATTAGACTCATCGCTGCTGCCATGATACCAATATGGCAGTTGCAATTCAGCCTGCGCGCGTAACTGATTGTTAATCTGATAACGACAACCTGCATTCACGCCTGCACCAACCCGAAAACCTTTATTGATACCACGCCCTGCTTGCGCTGTGCCGGACAAAAAGGTATAGCATAGCTGCGGCGGCATCTCGCCTGTACCTGTGCGAGGCGTGCCAAATGCCCATGACCAACCTGATTCATAGCCCAAGCTCCCAACTAAATGATCGCGACCGTCTTGCTGGGAGCCATCATTCACACGCGTCGCCTCGATGCTAGCGCCCCACGTTTTGCCTTTTTTGGCAGAATTGACTGGATTAAATGAGCGCCCGCGAATCAACGTCACATTTTGCAAAACCACACTGTTTGGCTGATTGGCTTTGTCATTATCGGTGTCGTACAGGCGCAAAGTCGCAGATGCGCCTTCTAAGTCAAAAAACTGTGGGAATCCTGAGGGACGATCGAGAATATCATGATAGCCCGCTCGTAAGCCCAAATCGATATAGTTATTATCACCGCGCTGCCCTAGTCCCATATGAGCCAGTTGCAGCGGATGTCTGTCTATTGGATTGTTATCTGATACTGCTATATTAGACTGCAATAACGTCTGTCCATCAGCTGACATGCTCGAAACCGTATTGAGTTGGGCAGATTTAACCTCATTAATCGTCTGTTTTGCGCTGTTGTGATAGCCGAATTGCTCGCGCTGCTCTTTGACCTTGTTTAACTGCGCTTGGCGTAAAGTACTATCAGCAGGGGTATAGTTGGTGCTGGCAAGTAAGCCCTCATCATCAAGCAACTGCACGACATCTGAGGGAATAACCGCATAAGGCAGCTGACTCAATAAGTGCTGCTGCGGACGCACCACATCAATTAAGCGTAAAATCTCAGACGCACAGTTATCTGTGGTGAAGTAATACGGCAATTTTAAATCTTTGGTTTCCCAAACGTGCAACATAATCTGCTGTACTTCCGCTGGAGTCAAATCCAATTGATACGTCCACGCATCGCGCTCGTCTTCTTGCAGATATTTCGCCAGCTTCTCTGGATAAGGGTCAATTTCAATGAGATTGTCATAACCGCCGGTCATTGACTTGATGGCATACACCACAAAATTGTCTTTTGGATTACCACCAACCGTATAATTCAGCGCAACCGCGTGATGAATCTGGCTCGGATCAGCCACGCTCGCTTTTGAGTCGATGCGCAATAATGTATGAGCAAAGGCTGATAAAGGATTGTCTAAATACTCTTGGGCAAACATGATAGATAGCTGCTCAGGGGCAATCTTTTGCATCCATTCATTCAACTCCGGACAGTCAACTTGTAGCGCCGCCTCATCAATGTTTAATGTATCAGTCAACCATTGTACACGCGCTGGGAAACGACATAATACCGAATTATTAGCGGTACTTTTTTTAACAGTACGGTTATTCGTTGTCGCTACCTCATTAGCGAGGACGACGAGTAACGCATCAAGCTCGGCATTCGAATCTTGCCGACCATGCTCACTTAAAAAAAAGTCAGCCTCATCAACCATGCTGGTGTCTTTTTTCTTCCCAATCAAATTCTTTTGATCATCAAAGAAATACAACAAACGTCGCCATGTCGTATGTTGGGCTAAACTTTGTGTTGCTGCTTGCTCACGCCATTTGGCTAATAATTGCTCAGCGTTGCTTTTTTCTAGCCCTTGAGTGTCTTCTGGAGCGTCATTATCTGGCGTATTATTAGCGATTGCAGCAGCTTGTGGCGTAGGCGCTAATGCCCCTGTCGTTACTAATGATGCTGGGGTTGGCAAAAAAGCTTGCGTTTGTGCAGAGAGTAGCAATCCTGCAATAGCAAGTGGTAAACGCGCTCGTTGACTCATAGTAGTTAGGGTACAATCTACAGATAAAAAATTAGGCTTTAGAGACATGGGGTAAACCTCGCACGTTATTATTCATACGCCGATAGCGTGATTGATGGCTGGTTGATAATGCCGATTGAATCGTTCACTAAAATAACCTCAAAAGCCATATACGAGCTAGATCATGGAAATATCTTAGTCAAAGTGGCTGTTATCAAAGTTGTTACTATCAAAGCTACTGTTATCAAGGTAGCTATTATCAGACTGGCTATTAATTGATGAAAAATGGCTAGCAACCAGCGGTCAATGCCCACTTATTAATATCATGATAAAAGAGAATATTATGTCCATAACACCAATAACGATTAACGATGGCAGATTATCTGCCGCCACATACCTTGCATCACCAAACTGCAATCTGCGACCAACAGATATGAGTATTGATACTATTGTTATTCATAATATCAGCCTACCTCCGAACGAGTTCGGAGCGTCTGATACTGACGGCATCCATTACGTTAAAGCATTATTTACCAATCAGCTAGACTGGGCGGCGCATCCCTATTTTCAAACGATTAAAGGCGCGGAGGTTTCGGCCCACTTATTTATCGAGCGTGATGGCACGATTACTCAGTTTGTCAATTTTAATGAGCGCGCGTGGCATGCTGGACGCTCTAGCTACTTGGGTCGCCCTGAATGTAATGATTATAGCATCGGTATTGAGCTTGAAGGGTCTGATTTTGTGTCCTTCACCGCCGAACAATATGAGGTACTTGCAAAAATAGTCTGTGCCATTTATGCCGCCTATCCCAAAACTCGTCGTCATCTGACAGGTCATAGCGATATTGCCCCTGGTCGCAAAACAGATCCTGGTGATTATTTTGAATGGGCAAGATTGCGTGAGATGGTCGCCAACATTCTTGAGGGTTAAGTCATATGGATAATTATTTTGTCAATCCTGTTAAAAGCTCTATTAACTGTACACAGCATATTCCACATCCAATCCATTTATCTCGATTATGAAAATGCTATAATCCGTCAGCTTTTTGATAGCAGCAACTTAGTAAACAACCATCAGTAAACAACCTTCATTAAACAAATTAGCACAATAGGTTCTCATGGCAAAAAGTCGGTTATTTCGTTCAACCATGGTGGTCAGTAGTATGACCATGCTGTCTCGTATCTTGGGTCTGGTACGCGATGTCGTATTGTTAGGCGTTTTTGGCGCTGGTGGTCTGATGGATGCCTTTTTAGTCGCCTTCAAAATCCCAAACTTTTTGCGGCGTTTATTTGCAGAAGGTGCCTTTAGTCAAGCTTTTGTCCCTGTACTGTCCGAATACAAAGAAAAATATAGTTTGCAGCAGGTACAAATCTTAGTCAGTCGTACTTCAGGCGCTCTGTTGTTAATTTTGTCGATGCTTACCGTCGTTGTTATTTTAATGGCACCTTGGGTCGTGACTTTATTCGCGCCTGGTTTTGCCGACCAACCAGGTAAGTTTGCTATTACCGCTGAATTACTGCGTCTGACCTTTCCTTATTTGCTATTTATTTCTATGACCGCCTTTGCCAGTGGCATTTTACAAAGCTACGGACGCTTTGCTGCGCCTGCTTTTGCACCCGTGTTATTGAACCTATGTATGATTGGTGGCGCGCTAATTTTTGCCCCTATGTTCGATGTTCCTATCATGGCTCTAGGCTATGCAGTCGCTATCGCAGGATTGTTGCAATTCTTACTGCAGCTGCCGCAGCTATGGCAACAAAAGCTGCTGGTCGCACCCAAGGTCGACTTTCAGCATGAAGGCGTTCGCCGTATTTTAAAACTCATGCTGCCTGCTATCTTTGGCGTCTCTGTCACTCAGATTAATCTGCTGCTCAATACCATTTTTGCCTCATTGATGATTGGCGGCTCGGTCTCTTGGCTGTATGCCGCAGAGCGTATGAGTGAGCTGCCGTTAGGACTGATTGGCGTGGCAATCGGTACAGTCATTTTGCCAAGCTTATCAAAAAGTGAGGCGCAAAAAGACGATGTTAGTTTTAAAAAAACCATCGATTGGGCGGCACGCTTAATCATTTTAGTCGGTGTCCCTGCATCAGCAGCGTTGTTTACACTTGCCGATGTACTGATGCAAGCGCTGTTTTTGCGCGGTGAATTTACCTTACGTGATGCGCAGATGAGTTCGCTCGCATTACGTAGTATGGCTGGTGGTATTTTAGGCTTTATGCTTATTAAAATCTTTGCCCCTGCTTTTTTTGCCCGTCAAGATACCAGAACACCCGTAAAAATCGGTATCATTTCTGTCTTTGCCAACATGGTTTTTAGTGTCATTTTCATCGGTATATTTTATTTCTTAGAGATTCCACTACATGGCGGCTTGGCATTAGCAACCACGGGCGCGGCCTTTGTGAACGCAGGCTTATTATATTACTTCTTACATAAACGTGATATTTTCCGCTTTGGCAGCCATTGGAAGAAACTATTCACCCAGTTTGCGATTGCGACCAGCGCTATGATTGGCGTACTTTATGTCATGCTGCCTTACTTCCCTAGCGATGATGTGCAGTGGCGACGTATCGCCGCTTTACTCATTATGTGTGCCGTAGGGGCACTGGTTTATGGCATGGTATTACTAGCCACTGGTTTCCGTCCGCGCCAGCTAAAGCATGGTTAAGCAGTTTCACTTACGAAACCAAAACAAGCTTAGTAAGAGAATGGATAGTGAATGACGCCGATAGTTGCCATAATTAACCATTAATGAATAAATGAAATCTGAGGGCTAATAATGACAACCAAACTATCAACCTTACTACGCTTACCAACTATCTTAACCGCTGGCGTCCTTAGCACTGGACTGCTTTTAAGTGCTTGTAGCGATAACGATAAGACAGCTAATAGTGCCGAAGATACGGCAGCCATCGCTGAAGACAGCTCTGATGAAAGCATTGATGCTGAAAACGATACTACTAATCAAACATTAGCTGTGGAAAGTGAGCAGACGGCTGACAGTGGTAACGATGAAACGGCTATTGATAGTGATGATATTAACCCAGTTACCTCTGCGACCAAGCAAAAAAGCCTCGTAACCAATACAACCCAAGCTGGTACACCGGAAGATACTGTCAAACGAGCATTAGATAGCCTGTATTATGGCGAGGTAAAGGAAGCCGCTAAATATTATAAAGTAGATATGGCAAACTTCGAAGAAGAGCTGGCTAAAACCCAGTATGCCTTTCAGCAAACCGTCGATGGCGTCACTATCACCGATACTAAATACAGTGATGATAAAACCCGTGCCACCATCATTGGGGAGCTGATGCTAAAAGGACAAAGTGCGCCTGCACCGTTGACTTATGAGCTGCAAAAAATTGAAGGTCAATGGAAAATCCTAGGGTAAGACGCTTTGCTGTCCTCATTTAAAATTACTTTAGCTTAAGTTATTTTAGCTTAAGTCACTCGAACTTGAGCTATCTTATCTTCAATAATGTTATTTGATACCAATCAAAATTTAATATTCATCTGACGACACTGGCTTGCCAAGCATCACAACATCAGCGATAAAGCCTTGCATATCACACACTTTTGGCATATATCCCCATTGCTCAAAACCAAGCTTACGGAACAATCCTAAGCTTGGCTGATTGTGCGCAAAAATAAGCGCGATTACATTATGAATGCCTAGGCTTGGCGCTTGTGTCAACATCCAGCATGTCAATAAACTGCCCAATCCTTGACCGTGAAAATCCTGATGCAAGTAGATACTAATCTCAGTGCTGATATGATAAGCCGGTCGTGCATATAAATCGCTAAAGCTGCCCCATGCAACGATTGTTGCTGTCTCTGTTTTCGCTGCATTCTGCGTGGTCTTATGCATCACTTTTACCACATAAATAGGACGCGTCGGACTGTTTATATGCTCATCAAACCAATCTGCACGCTCTTCACAAGTCACTGGAGTAAGATTGGCAGTGGCTTGCTTACCTGCAATATTCTGATTATAAATCACCAAAATCTCTGACAAGTCGTCTCTACTTGCACGCTGCACAACAAACTCATCAGTGAGATAGTGTTCTGACAGAACAGTTGGTACAGCATTTAAGGCAGCAGCGGGCATAAGTTCTCCGTAATTATTAATTAATGTAGACAATTCCCTATCATATGGATACGGTGTCAGGCTCGCTTAGTCTACTATTTGTAATACTTTCGCTCGCCTTTCTTGTATCCACATTATATTGAAGAGACTATAATCTATGAGCGATAATTGTTGCAAGACAATCCATCCATAAAGAGGGTCATTACAAAAGCATGTGGACAAACATCACGGTATTTTAAGATGACAGAGCGGATAGCGCCATACTTTTATTGTCAGTAGACTATAGGATGTTAGTGTGGTCATTTTACTTTATAATGGCTGATTTTAAACACATTGATTTTGGTACGGGTGTGTTTTTTATCTGGTTTTATCTATCATAGCTGAAAATTTATGAACACCTATTTTCTTGAGCAACTGATTGCCTCGCCAAGTAATTTGACTGCAAATACTAGTCCAGTAGATTTAGCGCCCTGTGTGCTCACTATCGGTAACTTCGATGGTGTCCATCTTGGTCATCAAGCGATGCTTGAACAAGTCCGTGATATTGCGCATGCACAAAATCTTGGTTCTGCCGTGATGATATTTGAGCCACAGCCTCGTGAATTTTTTGCGCCAGCCACCGCGCCTGCTCGCCTCACCAATCTCGCTGAAAAACAAGCTTTGTTAGCAGAATATGGCGTTGAGACCTTGATTGTGGCAGGATTTGATGCAGAGTTTCGCTCGCTATCCGCCCAAGCATTTGCGGATCTTTTAGCCCTGCGCTTAAATGTCAAAGCGTTGGTGTTGGGTGATGACTTCAAATTTGGTCATGACCGTACTGGTGACAGTCAGTTTTTGCGGAATTATGGCTTAGATGTGACCAATCTACATACCGTCATCGATGATAGTGGTAAAGCGGCACGTATCAGCTCTACTCGCGTTCGGGACTTACTATTGGCTGGTGATATTGACGCTGCTAATGCGCTACTTGGTCGCGATTATGCGATTACAGGAATGGTCGTTGGTGGCGATAAAATAGGTCGTACCATGGACTTTCCTACTGCGAATATTGACCTACAGCGTTTAAAACCTGCCCTGCATGGTATCTTTGCTGTTGATGTCGTCAGCCTCGACGAGGATGGGCAAGTGATTGCTGAAGGCTTATCGGCACTTGCTATAGATGGGAAATCAGGTATCTCAGGATTACGTTCCAATAGCCTCTTTGGGACAGCCAATATCGGCACTAGACCCTCTGTCGATAAACAACATGATTGGCGTTTGGAAGTTCATTTCCCAGAATTAAATGCCGATTTATATGGATTAACTTTACAGGTTCGATTTTTGCATTATTTACATGGTGAACGACATTATGATGGCTTAGAAGCATTAAAAACAGGCATCCATAATGATGTAAAAGCATTAATTGAGTGGCGAGAGCAGCAGCCCAGTTAGGTTGCTATTAAGCTTAAATGCGACCCTCGATATCTATAATTTATAAAAAAACCCACAGCGTTTATAACGTTTGTGGGTTTTTATTTAATAATTCGTTTTTTAATAGTTGGCTTTTCTAAGCATCTGGATGCATACGTACGTTTAAGTCATCGATGACCTCTACCCATTCCGCATCTTTTTCCCACTCTTCTTGTAGAAAAGCACGCTGATTGTCTGTCCAAATGCTCGCTTCTATCAACTTCTCTTCTTTATCCAACTGATTATTTTCAATAAAACTATCAATCGCTGCATCTGAGCTATCAAGTCCCAACTGTGCAAATAATTCATTCATATTGTATTCTGGTTCACCCAACATGTTTTTCTCCTTAAATGGTACGAGTGTCTTTGTGTTTATTATCTAAATTGACACATTTATTGTAGCAAGCTTTATTTTAATAGCTGTTAATCAACGTGTATCTAACGTTATCAATTGTATTTGGATAGGCCGACAAGGCATAAAAAAGCCCTCTAATATAGAGGGCTTTTTTAGATCAATTTCTATAAAACAGCTTTATGACATGATAATATCGTGACATTGGTTGCTTATGGAAGTAAATGAGCGACCGCATCACGCTCTTCGCTAAGCTCTTGCTCAGTCGCTGCCATTTTCTCTTTAGAAAAATCTGATGACACATCAACGCCATCTACGATAGACCAGTCGCCGTTAGTGCATGTGCATGGGAATGAGTAGATCAAGCCTTTTGCGATACCGTATTCGCCGTTTGAATAAACGCCCATTGATACCCAATCGTTCTCATCAGTACCCAATGCCCACGTACGTACGTGTGCAATGGCCGCGTTGGCAGCAGAAGCGGCAGATGATGCACCGCGGGCTTTAATGATTGCTGCGCCACGTTGTTGTACTTCTGGGATATAAGTCGCTTCGTACCATTCACGATCAACCAAATCTAATGCAGGCTTACCATTGACAGTAGCAGCAGTCAGATCAGGATACTGCGTTGATGAATGGTTACCCCAGATGATCATTTTTTTCACGTCATTTACTGTGCTGTCAGTTTTGCCAGCCAACTGCGCCATAGCACGGTTGTGGTCTAAACGAGTCATCGCAGTAAAGTTACGTGGATCAAGATCTGGTGCATTACGCTGAGCGATAAGGGCGTTGGTGTTGGCAGGGTTACCAACAACCAATACTTTTACATCACGGCTTGCAACGTCATTCAATGCTTTACCTTGTGCTGAGAAAATCGCAGCGTTGGCTTCTAGCAAATCTTTACGTTCCATACCTGGACCACGTGGACGTGAACCGACTAGCAGAGCATAGTCAACATCTTTGAATGCAACGGTCGCATCATCAGTCTGCACAATACCTGCTAATAAAGGGAATGCACAATCTTCTAATTCCATGACCACACCCTTTAGGGCGTCAAGTGCTGGAGCGATTTCAAGCAATTGCAAAATAACTGGCTGATCTTTACCTAGCATCTCGCCAGATGCAATACGAAATAACATAGCATAGCTGATATTACCAGCGGCACCAGTGACGGCAACACGTAAAGGCTGTTTCATTGACATTGAATACTCCCTAATTATAGATTAGATAATTCATGATTCTGATTGATGGTTCTAATGGATGACTATCGTTGTAAATAACGACTTGCCTACTGAATATAGCAGTCATAAACCGAGAGCTAGTGTAGCACTTCGTTCAGCAAATCGTCTAGAGACAATAAGACGCCGACCACCGATTATATTGTTACATTTTATACGGGAGGATTTTTTACCTACTGTAAACCTATACGGATACAGTGCTAGAAGGCAATGGAAGGCAGCTGATAACAGCATTTAGAAGCGTTACATACAGTGATATAACGCTTAAAATAAGCGAATATTATTAGGGCGTGTCCTCAATTCAAACAATAAGCATTTAAATGGGCTAAAAAACTATTTTCCACCCGAAATGACGAACTTACTGCCACAATTATTCACAACATTATGACATGTGCCAAATTCGCTCCCTTCATAACAAATATGGATATCCGTCAATGTTGATTGACGACGACTGCCCGCTTGGCAAATCAAATCAATACTGTTTGAGGACATACCACTATTAAGCTGGGTCATTTGACTGATAAATCGAGATTTAGAAACCGTATAGCTATTACCCGTATTAAGCTCGTTAGGCAGCTTTAATGCGCCAGCATAATTGGTAATCTGGCGAAAATAACTACTGGCACTGAGTGGACTACACGCCCCATAACGCTGCCAAGCTTGGCTACGTACTGTCGTATCAGGCATGATACGGTTGACGACTTTTAACTGTAACGGTGTCAGACGTGGCTCACTACCACGTCCGCAGCGCTCACCATAGCCCATATCTAAACCTGATACTGTCAACGAATAACCCTCCAAGCATTGACGCATACGGGCACGCGTCGGCTGTATGCTACACAATGCTGGCGTCATCTCAATCATCAACACACGCTGTCCGCTCTTAACAGCGCTCGCGGCATGTACCGGCATCATCATAATGCCTTGCAACATCACTAATGCACCGATACTTAGCGTCGTATTTAGTTTATCCATAGATGTATTAGTTATCGAGCTTGGTTGGTTTAAATCTGGCGTCAGAGTAGATAGCGAGCGTACCTGCATCTGCTGAATAGATGACTGATGCCGAACTTTTAATAACAGGGACAGATTGAAATATTTTTTGATCATAGGGGCTGAAGGCATCTAGCAATGATAAAAACATGGGCTATCGTTTAGCTCATAGTGTTCGACGTATGAACACTGATAAAACTAAGAATAGAGCTAACAAAAATGTGTGCGTTGATTGATAAGCACTTATTATAAGCACGTATAAAAGACACTAATTGATGCAATGGTAGCAAAACGTTTTTTTTAATCTATAGCAGAAACGTAAACATAAGCTAATGATAGCATCAATAGTACAAAAATATCGCAACGTTAGCATGTCATCATCAGCGAGGTTGGGCGTCGAATTAGGCATCGCGTCAAGACAAAACTAGCTTTGATTGCACGATCAAAAGTGACATGAAAAAACCATTAATGATTGCTCACGAATGGTTTTTTTGGTTTATACATTGGTACTTTAGAGCGCGGCAGGTATCGTGCCCATGCGCTGGCTAATAGGCTGACTACGACCTAATAGACTGCTATAAATGGTGGCATTTTCCATCACGTGCTTAACGTAATTACGGGTTTCAGGAAAGGCAATCGACTCGACGTACTGGTCGGCTGCGAGCGAACCATATACTGGTTGCCAACGCTTGGCATTGTTCGGTCCCGCATTATAACCAGCCGTTGCCAACACAGGTTGACGGTTTAATTTACCGAAAATATCACCCATATACCATGTGCCGTAACGAATATTGGTATCGCCACTATTGGCACGGCTGGCACTATAGGTCTCGCCTAAGTTACGAGCAATGTATTTTGCCGTGTCAGGCATCACCTGCATCAAACCACTGGCACCAACGTTTGAGCGTGCTGATGCAACAAAACGACTTTCTTGACGCATGATGCCATAAGCCCAAGCAGGATCGATACCAGCAGACTGACTATAACGTACGACTGCATCTTGATGCGGCATCGGATGTGATAACGCTAAGCTGTCTACTCTATCAGTATTATCAACGGCATAAATTGCTCGGTCGAGCCAGCCCATATCATATGCTTGACGAGCAGCGGCAATAATCAAGTTATCATCACGCTTGTCGCGCGCCTGCTTTACCGCCCAGTTCCATTCACGATTGGCATAGGCACGGCTGGCGTCAGCATTATATAGAGCAAAAGCACGCGCAAAGTTGGCATCTTGCATGACACGTGCGCGATCAGCAGTACTGACATTTGGTAAGTTATTACTACCCAAACGACTGGCATCAAAGCGCTGACCCACTTTATCCTTTGCCATTAAGCCATAATAGTCATTATTTTTTGCCAAGTTTTGATACATTTTTTTAGCAGTATCACGCTTGTTAGCATCGCTTGATTGCTCGTAAGCGCGAGCCAGCCAATATTGCCACTGGTCACTTTTTTGGGTTTCAGCCTCCATTTTTGAGATGGCTTCGACCACATCGTCCCAGCGGCTAAAGCGAATCGCTGCCATGGCATAATCTTCGGCTTCTTCAAAATTAAAATCTTCGTCTAGGCTATTGCGGAACCAGTCAACCGCCTCAGCATTAAAACCATCATCCGTATTATGATTCATACGTTGCACCCCAAGGATGCGATACGCATAGCGACGAGTCTCCGCATTCAACAATTTAACTGAACGCTGATTGTCTTGTTTAACATCAAAATCCAACTGTAATGCAGCTTCACGGTAAGACTTGTCAGCAACGCGTCCTATGGCATATAGATATAGGTATTGATTGTTTTGACTGGCAGGTTCTCGACTAAAACGGCTAAAAAAAGCAGACGGATTCAGTTGAATCTCACTCAATGCTGAATAAGCAATGGGCGTTCCTAAACGTGATGACAATGCCATAATGTCACCCGTTTTGCCTTTGCGTAGCATACGCTTGAGCCGCGCCGCGCGATCCTGATTGCTAATCAGCGCGTTATTATTCATCTCCATCGCGAGTTGGTCACACAAGGCTGGCTGCTTTTTGGTCGTCAACCAAACTTCAGACTTGGCTGCCATAGCCCGCATAGTATCGCCGCCATTATTGAACCCAAGCGCAACCGCACAGCGCTCACTGGCATCCGCATTGGTAATTAAATTCGCAACTTGGCGTACTGAGGCGTAATCATTGGAGCCTGCTTTAGTCTCAGCAAAATCCGCCACCAGCTTTTCTGCCATCACCGTATTTGGATATTGACGCACAAACTGTGATACCGCCGCCGAACTTTGCGAATTAAGATCTAAATTCATCCGCCAATAAGTGGGATACATAGCAAACAAACCGCCGCTCATTGCTTGCTCATAATTGTATAAAGCACTGACATCACCGCGTTCTACCGCAATTGCCGCTGCTTTAAATGAGCTCACACCATTGTCCGACTGATAGCCACTGTTTTGTTGATAGCTGCCTTCTTGCTGATAACTGTCCTCTTCGCCCCACGTCAGCTCAGCACAAGCCACCTGTGACAATCCTAGCGCACTCATTGCTGTCGCCAAACTTAACGCACTGACTCGTAGCGTCCTTGCTTTCATTCGTTTTGCATCTTCATTTTGCTTAATAGATTCTCTATCCTTGATGCTATGAGCAACCTGCGGCTTTGTCATACTGACTCTCTTTGTAATGTGTCCAAATGATTTGGCTAAATAATATATTTAGCATAACAATGCCAAAACGGCGTAAATCGCGATTTAATCAATCGCGCTAATATGGTCGCATTCATCATACTATACTCGTTGCACTTTCAACCATCACCTTTACCTTTTGTTAATAAATACGATAGCACGGTGTAACATAGAAGTGATAGCAAGCTGTAATTTTTGCCAAACGCGTTACTAGCAGCAGTAAACAATTGATACTGTTATAAATAATTGATCATAACGACCAACAATTGACGCTGCTAATTTTTCACATTGTCATAGGGTTGTGATAAAATACGCCACCTGTTAATCACCTATCACGCTATATTTTTAGTCAATCATGGACTTATCCTTATGAGTGTTACTGTATTTAATCCCCGCATCGATGACACTGCTGTCGCTGAAACAACCGCTACTGCGCCTGCTGTCACTGCACTCAAAGAATCAAGTTCAGCCCAAGCACCTGTCAAAACAGCGACTAAGAAAGTCTTTGTCACCACACAGGGCTGTCAGATGAACGTCTATGATTCTGGCAAAATGCTGGATGTGCTCGGTGATTCCCACGGTATGGAAGTCACGCACGATATCGATGAAGCCGATGTGCTGCTGATGAATACTTGCTCTATCCGCGAAAAAGCGCAAGAAAAGGTGTTTTCAGAATTGGGTCGCTGGCGTAAATTAAAAGAAAAGCGCCCTGATCTTGTGATCGGTGTCGGTGGTTGCGTGGCCTCACAAGAAGGCGATAACATTCAAAAACGCGCGCCTTATGTCGATATGGTATTTGGCCCGCAGACATTACACCGTTTGCCAGAGCTGTATGATCAATCACATGAGCAGCGTGAAATCGCACCAAAAAATCGCATCGGCACAGTTGACGTATCCTTCCCAAGTATTGAAAAATTCGACTTTTTACCTGAGCCAAGAGTAGAAGGCTTTAAAGCCTTTGTCTCTATCATGGAAGGTTGCTCAAAGTATTGCTCATTTTGCGTGGTGCCTTATACCCGCGGTGAAGAATTGTCGCGTCCACTCGATGATGTCTTGGCTGAGATTGATAGCTTAGCGGCGCAAGGCGTGCGTGAAATCAACCTGTTGGGTCAAAACGTCAACGGCTATCGCGGTGAAAAAGACGATGGCAGTATTTGCCGTTTCGCTGAGCTGTTACATTATGTCTCGCATGTCGATGGTGTTGAGCGTATTCGCTATACGACCAGCCATCCGCTAGAGTTCACTGATGACATTATTGATGCCTATGCACAATTGCCAGAGCTGGTTTCTCACTTGCATCTGCCTGTTCAAAGTGGCTCAAATGCTATCTTGGCAGCGATGAAGCGCAATCACACGATTGATGTCTATATCAATCAGATTAATAAGCTCAAAGCCATTCGTCCTGATATTCACTTATCAAGCGACTTTATCATTGGCTTCCCTGGTGAGACCGATCAAGACTTCCAAGATACATTGAACTTGGCAAAAGAACTGAATTTCGATCACTCTTACAGCTTTATCTACTCTAAACGTCCGGGCACGCCAGCCGCTGAATTACCAGATGATGTGAGTTTCAAAACTAAAAAAGAGCGCTTGGCTGAATTCCAAAAAGTCATCATTGATTCGACACTTGCGAAAACGCATGAGATGGTTGGAACCACCACTCGCGTTTTGGTGGAGCAAGTTGCCAACCGTCATCCTGATTGCTTAATCGGTACGGCAGATAACACCCGTACGGTTATGTTCCCTCATGATGTCGAGAAAATGGATGAGATGTTGGGTAAACTCGTGAGCGTACGTATTACTGATTTCGTCAGTCCTCACATGGTAAAAGGTGAGCTAATAGAAGTATTGGCGTAACCGTTAAATTATAAGTTTGAGTAAAAATAAAAAAGCCGTTCACTATTTATAGTGAGCGGCTTTTTTATTCATAAAGTGGGTTAGTTTTATCAAGCTCTCAAAGAGAGTGCAAACGATACTTAACTTTCGAAAAAATTGCTATAAGGGCATATTAAGATATTGACTTATGAACACAATAAAAGTGCTATAACACAAAAAGCTTCATTAAGATCTCGTTAATATACTCCTCATTATCTTTCAATGCCATTGGTTCTAACCCATAAGCTTGAAAACCAAAATTTTTATAGAAATTAATAGCAGGCTTATTATCATCAGCTACAGTAAGTAAAATTTGTTCCACATATTTTTTACTATACTCCACAACTTCCCTAAGCAATTGACTTGCTATGCCTTTTTCTCGGAATTCAGGTTCAATGAATACACTAGATAGATACGCTTTATGAGAAAACTTTATTCCAGTCTCTTGTGTGAAGGTGGCTAAACCTATGATCTTATTTTTATGATAGGCGCCAAATACAGTTGAACTTGATAAGCAATTTTCAAAAAAAATTGGAGGTTTTGCTACTTCTGCTACATATGTGGATCCAAACATTCTTGGAGATTTTTCTAGAGCTGAAAGTCTGATAGTTCTGAAATCGTTAAGCTCATTAACACTTAAAATTTTTATCTCAATGTTTAACATATGATCATCTGCCCAATCATAAAATACCTAATAGATCAAACTAAGCTACCTGTCTCAGTGTGCAGGGTGAATTACTTTTGTCAAACTCACGTAGAAAGCGCCGATAAAACGTAACCTACTAGATTCGTTCTTTAAACCATAAAACCATTTATGACTTCAGCCAATAAAGCGGCTGCAATGATGATAAATATGACGCCGCAACCACGATTGAGCCACGCTAAACGATTGCCAACATCGAGCCAACTTGCCAGCTTTGTACCACCCAAGGTATAAACGATTTGCCAGATTGTTTCACTTAAGAACAACCCTATCGTTAATAAAACATATTGTGGCCATAACGGCGCACTAAAATTGATAAATTTGGGGAAGAAAGCGGCAAAAAATAAGATGGCTTTGGGGTTAGATAGTGATACCCAAACACCTGTACGAAACAAGGTCACATTGCTTGGCGAGATTCTCACCGCTGCGCTTGAGAGCGAACGCGGCTGCGGTGTATTAGCCGTGCTTTCACTGTCACTGTCAGACGCAGGATATTCAGCCGCGACTTCTTCGCTCATTTCACGAGCATCACTCATCAAGCTGCCATCGCCTGCATCGCGCCAAGAGCTAATACCCAGATAGATTAAATACGCCGCACCCACTGCTTTAATGACTGTCAACAACCAAGGCGACTGGCGACTGATCACATCGAGTCCAAGTAGTGTCGAAAGCAGTAATATAAATAGCCCAAGGCTCAGTCCCGCCAGCGTCCACAATGTGCGCTTTACGCCATAGTTCATGCCATACTGAAACGCGAGCAGCATATTGGGACCTGGGGTCGCTGAAATAAAAAACGTACTTGCAAAGAATACTGCAAACAGATGCCAAGACATCAACCAACCCCTAATTCTTAATTTATAGAAAATTTAAATACTTAATTCTAAGCTGCTAAAAAATAAACACCGCCATAAAGACGGTGTATTTTATGCCAATTCATATCAAAAACAAACGGTTTACCATCTAATAAACTAATTGACAGTACAGCTATCTAACAACTTCTGTAAAAACCCATCACAACGCTCAATTTCGCTCAGCTCGACATATTCATCGGCTTTATGTGCCTGCTCAATGCTACCGGGACCGCAGATAATCGTTGGGATGCCAGCATTAGTAAATTGCCCGCCTTCAGTGGCATAAGCGACTTTATGACGTTTTTCATCGCCCGTCAAAGCAGCTATCAACGCTTGTAGCTCAGCGCTGTCGCTATCGGTCATTGCCGGTACGCTTTCTTCTTGCAGCAGCTCAATACCAGTATCGGCAGCGCGTGCTTGCATTTGTGCGCTAAGCTCTGCAACCTTCGCCTGAATCGGCGCGAGGATATCGTCTTGCGTCATATGCGGCAGATTGCGATAGTCAAAGGTAAACTCACATAGATTGGGAACAATATTGGTCGCCGTCCCACCCTTTATCGTGCCCACTGAAAGTGTCGAATAAGGTACATCAAACAACGTATCATTATCGTCACGATGGCTCAATTCTTCTGCTAAATCATCGACATAACCAATCAAACGACTGGCATAGCTGATAGCATTGACACCTTGGGCGGTCAATGACGAATGCGCAGACTTACCATGGACGCGGCAACGATAAACGGAAATGCCTTTATGTGCCACAACCATCGTCATATTGGTTGGCTCACCAACGATACAATAATCAGGGGTGATACCACGCGCTTTCAAATCTGCCAGTATCAATGGCGCACCCAAGCAGCCCACTTCTTCATCGAATGACAGCGCCAAGTGCAGCGGGCGACGCAACTGACCTTCATTGGATAACTGCACAGCGCGTGGTAATAACGTCAATGCACAAGCGATAAAACCTTTCATATCACACGCACCGCGCCCGTATAGCTTATCGCCACGTATCGTCGCAGTGAATGGATCTGACGCCCAGTCTTGACCATCAACTGGCACCACATCGGTATGACCAGACAGCACCAGACCATGATTTACTTCATCAGAGTTTTTGCCTGCTGGCACAGTAACGAATAGATTGGCCTTGTTTTTGGCTTCATTAAAAGTCAAATCTATTATCAAACCTAATTGTTCACAGTATGCTTGCACATCTTTAATCAAGGCTAAATTTGAATGGCGACTGACCGTATCAAAGCCAATCAAGCGTGTGAGCCAATCGATACTATGCGCAGGGTAAGACGTATTTTTGAGCTGATTATTATTGTTCGAAGTCATGAAATATCCTTATCACGATATAATACCGATTTTAGAAATACGGTTAGCGATGTTAAATTTCCCAAGCCTACTAGATGTAGTACTCGCACTCGTTTTTCGCTACTGTAATTTCTGGAATGGTAAAAATAGAAAGCGTTAGCGTCTTTGAAATGCGCGCTGTTGCAGCGCCTTTACTTCTGCATCTAATCCAGCAATCGGACCTTGTACTGGTATGTTCGGAGCCACTTCTTGAATACTTAATGAATTGATTGGTGATGAGGATTTTACGCCCATCTCCTCCATCCATTCATCCAACTGTTTTGATGAGCTGACATAAACGATACGACCAAGCCCTGCCCACGCATGCGCGGCCGAACACATGGCACAATGCTCGCCCGAGGTATAAACCACAGCGTTAGCGCGCGCCTCCGCTGTCATATTTGCTGCTGCCCATTTGGCAACGGCAATCTCAGGATGATAAGTAGCATCGACAGAATTAGCTCGGTTACGATCTTCATGCAGCACATGACCGTCGCCGTCGACCAATACGCTACCAAATGGCTCATCGCCCGCCTCTAGCGCTTCAGTAGCAATCTCTACGCAGCGGCGCAAATACATCATATCATTGTCGGTGATCATCATAATCTCCCTTCTATTACCTAAGCGCCAGTAATGACTCTTAAAATCTCTCATATCTTTTTAGAAAATACTCGGGCGTGTTCTCATTTTAAAAATGGTGATAAAAATGATAGCCGAATCAGAAAAATAGCGCAGATAATATCGGGACATTAACCAGCTATTTGACGTAGTTTTGCAAGATTTAACTATTTTTAGCCCATTTAGTCGCTTTCTCCTAGATTGAGGACACGCCCTAGCATGGATAATAAGTTGGCTTTTATGACAGATTGCTTCTTACGATAGCGTCTTTATTATGAAGGACGGTTTTGATTCATCGCATCAACGACTGGTGGCATTGGCTTTGGTAACTTGCCTTCTGCCTGCAGCTCTTTGGTGGTTTTTGCATCGATAGCCAGTCCGGCAATCAGGGCAATATCTTTGACAGGTTTACGCGTGCGGGTGGCAAAGCTCACTGGCACCATGCGCGCAAACTCATAAATATGCAGATAAGACTCTTCGCCACCTTCAAAGTTTTCATCATCTTCTAAGCGAATACCACCGATTTTAGCCAAATCAGACAGCATCTCATTTTCGTCACCACTGAGACCACAGTCGGTAATCCCAAAACCCGTCATAAAACCATTTGCCCACTGTTTCAATGCCATCACGCGCTCGTACAAATCATGTTCATCATCTGGTACTAATGGCGTGTAAGAATAAGCATCGTCTTTGTCTTTAAGCTGAAAAACAGTGTCTTCCGCTTCTTCTGTTAACAGTGTCAATGCTTCATCAGGTAAAGGCGCAAAACTGAGCTCCTCAAATACCTTAGCCCATATTTGCTCATCAGGCGCATTACAGGCAGTCATCAGCCCTGTCATCAAGCCATGCACTTCGCTGATAGATACGTCAGTCCAGTCATCAAAAGCAGTCAGCCATGTATTCCAGCCAGATATATTGTCATTCATAATAGAGGTCCTAGTGATTGATTATTGCTTAAAAAATATTGCTTAAAAAATAAAAACAGACGGGTAAAATAGGTGTGAGACATCGCTTGATATTATCAATCAAACCATGGCTAATAAAAATAAACAAACAACGCCTAATATAGGTAATTACTTTGTTGATATAGATATTATGCGGTCACCTATGGCATTATTAAACGCAGAGAACAAAATTCATTCACGCTTACTTGTTAAGGATAAAAACTGACTATGTATGATCAACTTAGAATATTAGAAAAAATGATACTCGACATAAAAAAACAGTATCAGCTTGTCAGTGCTGAACTTAGCAGCCTCAAACAGCATCCTGTTAGCGACCCTCAAGAGCTTGCAGCATTAACGACCAAGCTCAACACTAGTCATAGCGAACGCGACGGTGCCAAAAAACAATTGAACGATCTCGACAAGCGCTACCAAAGCCTGGCTGAAGCGCATCATATGATAGGCGAAGAGCAAGACAAACTGCAAAAACAGGTTAGCCAATTGCAACAACAAAACAGCCAGTTACAGCAACAAAATAATGAATTAAAGCAGCAATATAGCGATATTAAACAGCAAAACAGTGAGCTGCAGAAAAAGAATCAATTGGCAGCTGAGCGTACACAAGTTGTATTAAAACGCTTAACTCACATCGATCAAGTAGAAGGCTGATCAGGGATGGCAATAAACGATGACCGATAATCACTACTTGCTAATGAAACCGACAAAATCAAAACGGTAATATTTTATATTACTCATTTTACTGACCAAACATTGTAGGATTTATCATGACCGATGACCACAAAAACTCTGTAGAAAAACAGCCACAAAATGGCCAACAGCAGAATATTTCTTCTAAACCACAACCAGTCGCTGCAACTGGTTCAAATACGCCGAGTGCTACTGTGAAAACCACTATCCCTGAACCACAAATCAAAAAGGTTGATATTGCAATTGCGGGTGTCACTTATCCTATTTATTGCCCAGTACACGAACAAGAAGAGCTGCTCTCAGCTGTCTCGTATATCAATAACCATGCACTAGATCTCAAACGAGATGCGCCAAGCCTCAGTCAAGAAAGTATCTTAGTATTGTGCTGCTTGAATTTGTATGAAAAAATACACACCAATCAAAGAAGCGATGAAGATCGACTACAGCAAGACAAACAATCTGAAGCGCTATTAAATAAAATTATGAAAGACGCACAGTCTGTTTTATAAGCGCATATTACGCGACGAAACAATAAGCGCTTCGCTCTGATGAGCCAAGCGCTTTTTTCTGCCTAAGCCATAATCTAATTGTTTATACGTTAGGGTTATAAACCTTACCTGCATGAAAATCTGCTTGATGCTCATAATTGCAAAAAAACAATGCTTGGTTTTCGCCAATAGCACTCTCACTATTTGCAGCCAAGTTGGGCTTGGTTTCAAGGACGCCGCGGTATTCAGCCAAGCTGTTGCCACAAAAATTGCACTGATGCGGTGTGATCACATCCCCTTTTTTTGGCATCATACTTTTGGGCGCGCGCGGGTACATAAATTTATAAAACCCCCACATTACTATCCAAATAACGATGATGATAATGATAACAGCAAACACGGCAGTGCTCCTTTGAATATGAGTAAGCGCTATGAATGATAAAAGCCGCTTGGCGGATTATTCAATACGTCTGAACAGTATAACTTAACCAGCAATACTGACAATAGTGCTATGTTTTAGCGAGTTAATTGCCTAGCTATTTATCATGGTAATTTATCAATAAATGCCATGATATGGCGTAAAAAACTGGCCATAGCGGGCCAGTTTTTATATTAAATAGAAAACAATAAAGTGAGCGATCTATATTAGTGAAACTATAGCTGCAACTCACTGATATCAGCGACGGTTAAAAACAATGCGCGTACTTGCTTAAGCAGCGCTAAGCGGTTGTTTTTAAGGGCGGCGTCTTCACTATTGACCATCACATTATCAAAGAACTGGGTCAATGGCTCATCTAAGCTAGCAAGCGTTTGCAATACTTGTGTGTAATCAGCTTGTTCTAACAGCGGTTTAACCGCCGTCTGCGCTTGCAGCACACTTGCGTATAAACCTTGCTCGGCAGGCTCAGATAATAACGATTCATCGACATTATCAGCGACACTCACTTCTGACTTGGCTAATATATTGGCGACACGCTTGTTTGAATCAGCAAGCATTGAAGCTTGTGACAATTCGCTAAAGGCTTGTACCGCGCGAATACGCTGATCAAAATCAAGCGGCATATGCGGGTTAATCGCTTGCACTGCCTGAATGGTATCGACGCTCACGCCCTGCTCGGTATACATCGCACGATAGCGCGAGTTTAAGAATGCCATGACCTGAGTAAACGTATCACCCATTTTTTCAATCTTGCTGCCTTCAGCGTCACTATAGCCTTTGATTGCTTGCTCAACGAGCGCAACCAAATTAATCGGCAACTGCTTTTCAATCAAAATACGCAAGATACCGATGGCTGAACGACGTAGACTGAACGGATCTTTTGACCCCGTCGGCGCTTGGTCAATGGCAAAAATACCAACAAGCGTATCTAAACGGTCGGCTAATGCTAAGCAAATGCCAATTGGCGTCTGTGGTAATACGTCACCGCTGAACTTGGGCAAATATTGCTCTTCTAGACTTGCCGCGACTGCTTCAGGCTCATTGTTTAAGCGCGCATAATAAGTACCAGCGATACCTTGCAACTCTGGATACTCACCGACCAATGAGCTTGTCAAATCCGCTTTGGATAAAATACCTGCACGTACCGTTTCATCGATATCAATCTGCTGACCTTGCTGTTGCATCAAGGCGGCAATAAAGGCGGCAAGCTTGGCAATACGCTCAGATTTTTCCCAAATCGTACCCAGCTTGTCTTGGAAGACGCGAGTTTTCAAGCTTTCTGTCAAGGCAAATAATGGCTGTTTTTGATCTTGTAAGAAGAAAAACTCGGCATCGGCTAAACGCGGACGTACGACTTTCTCATTACCTTCGATAATTTGATTGGGATCTTTTGACTCAATGTTAGTAATAAAAATAAAGTAAGGCTGCAACTTGCCTGCTTTATCAGTTAAGCAAAAATACTTTTGATCCGCTTGCATGGTCGAAATAAGCGCTTCTTGCGGCACTTGTAAAAAACGCGGCTCAAATCTTGCTCGTAGCGCAATGGGAAAATCAACCAATGCGGTGACTTCATCCAACAAATCTTGCGGCACGATAGCATCAGCATTAACTTCATCTGCTAGCGCTTTGACTTGGTTTTTGATCAGCATTTGACGCTTATCAAAATCAGCCACGACTTTTAAACTGCCTAGTAATTCTTCGTAGTCATTGGCGTGCGCAATCTCGTGATAATCAGGACTATGGAAGCGATGACCACGGGTTTGTGTGCCCGTCTGATGGCCTTGGATAGTCGCATCAATGACAGTACTATCTTGCATCAATACCGCCCACTGGACTGGACGCACAAATTCATTGCGGCTGGCACCTGAACGCATACGCTTAGCAATCGGTAGATTGTCTAGTGCAGTCTGAAAAATGGCAGCTAACAGTTCAGTAGTTGCTTGACCATGAATGACTTGCTCATAACCGACATAATCACCTTTGTCGGTGTTAATCGTTATCAACTCGCTGGCCTCAATACCTAAGCCTTTCGCAAAACCCATCGCTGCACGTGTTGGATTACCATCTGCATCAAACGCGGCTTTAATCGCAGGGCCGCGTTTTTGCTCACTGCGATCCGGCTGCTTATTGCTAATGCCCTGAATCTGAAGCGCCAAACGACGCGGTGCGGCAAAGGCTTTAATGCTATCAAAGGTAATATCAGCTTCAGTTAACTGCGCTATCACGCTTGCTTGTAGCGCATCACGTAGAGGTTTTAGGCTTTTTGGAGGTAGCTCTTCACACCCCAGTTCAAATAGAATAGTACTCATGGGATGCTCCTATTTATTATTAGTTGATTGGTTGGTCTTTGATTCTTCAATCGCCATGTCAGTGTCTTCTTTTGGCAAATACTTATCGAGCGCCGCTTGACGATGCGCCTCATCGGCTAATGGGAAGCCTAGCTTGGCACGCGCTTCGACATAACCAATGGCGACTTTACGCGCCAGCGTACGTACACGCAAAATGAAACGCTGACGTTCGGTCACTGAAATCGCACCACGAGCATCAAGTAAATTAAAAGCATGTGAGGCTTTTAGTACCATCTCATAGGCAGGTAATGGCAAACCTTCGGCAACCAATTTATCTGCTTGCTGCTCATAAAAATCAAACATCTGACCCATCATCGGCACATCGGCATGCTCAAAGTTATAGGTCGATTGCTCAACTTCGTTTTGATGGAAGACATCGCCATAAGTGACGCGACCAAACTCACCATCTGCCCAGACTAAATCATAAACACTATCGACGCCTTGCACATACATCGCCAGACGCTCAAGACCATAAGTGATTTCACCAGTCACTGGGAAGCACTCAAGACCGCCTACTTGCTGGAAGTACGTAAACTGCGTCACTTCCATACCGTTGAGCCAAATCTCCCAGCCTAGTCCCCACGCACCCAGCGTTGGCGACTCCCAGTTATCTTCAACAAAACGCACATCGTGCACCAATGGATCAATACCAATGGCTCTTAGCGAGTCCAAATACAGCTCTTGGATATTGGGTGGATTTGGCTTTAGCACCACTTGAAACTGATAATAATGCTGCAAGCGGTTGGGGTTATCACCGTAGCGACCATCGGTTGGACGACGTGATGGCTGCACATAGGCAGCATTCCAACGCTCAGGACCTAACGAGCGTAAAAATGTCGCGGTGTGAAAAGTACCCGCGCCGACTTCCATATCATAAGGCTGCAAAATAACGCAGCCCTTATCGGCCCAATAATTCTGTAGGGTTAGGATTAAATCCTGAAACGTCATCGGTTGAGGGTCTGTATTTTCTATCATCGGAGTTGTCGCTTGGGATGTCATAGTTTGGGTTTTCATAGTAAAGCCACTGTGGAATGGATATTTATAAATAAAGTTTTGATAGCACTCGTATAGCCTATTCGGCAACGACTCTATTTGCCTGCTCACCTTACTAAAAATTGACCATTTTATCTATATTTACATCAATTAAATTTATGCTGCAGACCTAAACCAGTCGTTATAAGGCTCATTTATAATCAAACTGCTGCAATATAGGAGGCACAAAAGTAGCAGATAAAAAAATACCCAAATGCGCGAGCATCTGGGCAGGAGGAAAGGTATGTCTTTGGTATCCTGATGAGTCAGGCTTTTTGTTTTTTAGTCGAACTGCTATTCTTTTTTTTGGTAAAAATCTATCTGAGCTAATCTCTATATTATTTCTATCAAAACAATACTGCTATTAAGCTGTTAAAAAGATACGAGCAAATATAAAATAACTTTATTGGTAAGACGCACTAGTCGCTTTTGGCATGATTATCCATAAAATTATATAAATTAAGATGCCAGGTACTGCTGCACTCAAAGATGAGATAATCACGAATAATACTCTCACCCAAGTTGGTGACCAGCCAACGTATTCGGCAATGCCGCCCATCACACCTGCTATCATGCGATTGTTCTGTGAGCGATGTAGTTTTGCTAGTTTAGCCAAATCAAATACCTCTCTATCATTTCTATCATTTCTATCATTTCTATCATTTCTATCATTTCTATCATTTCTATCATTTCTATCATTTCTATCATTTCTATCATTTCTATCATTTCTATTGTTATTTAAAATTCTGCTTTTTACTTTTTTTCTTCTATTTTTATGCTCTTTTCCGATTCTAGTTAGGAAGCTACTTAGCCCTCTTAACTTATGAATAAGTATAGCAACTATTTAATATTTATCTGTTGAACGTATAGACGTACTTTGTGAGTTTATGCTAACCAAGCTTGCCCTAATCTGTCATAAAACCTCATAAACTGCTGATTTTAAATAGTTATTTCAAAATGTTTCATGATTAGCTTTATTGCTGCCATATTACACATGTTGTTACAAATCCAATATTTAGCCATTTTCAGCACATAGATATTGTGTAGATGGAACTTCAGAAATGGTGAGATACTCAAACAATTACAGTTAAATTAATAACTTGGTCATATTTTTATCAGAAAACAGTCGTATAAAAAAACACCCCTTTACAATAACCTACCTGTAAATCGCCTTAAACCTTTATAACATGCTGGTAAATAACAGATATTCCAGCAGTCTATCGATAAAATTGGTGCAATTAAGAATAAATAAAAATTAAGGAAAGCTATGTACGAGTCAGGATTGATGATTGGACATTTTGAGCCACTACATTTAGGTCAAATGCGCAGTATATTGGCTGCGGCAGGACAAGCGAAAACCTTGCATATTATCATTATGGCGCATCCAGCACCGCATCCAGATTTTGACATTACTTTGCAAGACAAAGCACGTTGGCTACAGATGGCGTGTGCTGATTTGCCATTTATCCAGATTCATACCACTCATGAGATTGAGCTGCCGCTACATGATAGCTTCGTCGATGTGACAATCGACATTCCTGCCAGCAATGCCAAACTACAACGTTTGACGACAGCGCTCGACTTACCAGCAGATACAGTCTTGTTTGTCGCAGAAAACCACCCATTGGCGCAGAGTGATGTCTATGAGCGATTATCGATGCCAGTCGTCACGACCCCGTTACAGCCTGAGTTTGATTCTTATGCCATCGCTCGTAATCCAGTCGCGCATTGGTCAGCTATTCATCCCCAAGCGCGCGGCGACTATACCAAAACGGTGGCGATTGTTGGCGGCGAAAGTTCGGGTAAGACCACATTGGTGCATAAACTGGCCAATTATTATGGCGCCAGCTTTGCTTTAGAGATGGGACGCTTATATGTCGGTACAGATTTGGGCGGTAGTGAAGTCGGTCTACAATACAATGACTATGGTCCGATTGCCCTTCAGCATGCTCAAGCTATAAGAGATGCGGCGGCTAATGCGACCGCTCCTGTCACCATCGTTGATACCGATTTTGTGACCACTCAAGCATTTTGTGAAGAATATGAAGGTCGCAGCCATCCTTTTGTGGCGGCTTGTATCGATGAGTTTCGCTTGGATCATACCATTATGCTAGATAACAATACGCCGTGGATTGATGATGGCATGCGCTCATTGGGCACGCCTGAGGCGCGTGGACGCTTTGAGCGACGTCTTGTCGATATTTTTGCTCGTCATGATATCAAACCACACATGGTTGATCAGCCAGATTACGATGCGCGCTATCAGCAAGCGCTGCTGCTTATCGATCAGTATGTTTATGGTAGATAGAGGAGATGGTAAAAATAGCGATGGCAAGAATAGCGATAATACAAAAATAATAGGATACTAAAAAATAAAATAAGAACTCATTGTAGTTTTAATACTTTAAGGAAAAAGGCTTTATGCGTATTCAGCTATTAGATAATATTACTGGAAAGTGGGCGATGCAATGGATTGTCACTTGGTTCATTTGCGGGGTAATAGCATTATCCGCAGGTTTTTGGCTCACAACAGAACACACCACGCTTGATATGTTTTATTTGGGCGTGTCTTTCGTTGGTTTGGTCTGTGTGGTTTCGCTATCATTTCGCAAAAACGTCATGGGCAACGGGTTGGGAATGGCAGCGACTGCGGGAGAAGTCGTCGTGCAGGCGACGTCTGGAGCAGTCGGTTTGATGCTCGCGCCACTCTTTAACTTTTTCACCCATGTATACGGTATTTTTTATTGGTCAAAACATACCGATCCTGATGGCGACATGATACCAAAGGCTGCGAGCAAAGCGGTTTGGTTGATTACCGCTGCCTTTATTATTCTTGGTCTCGCACTTTTCCCCACAGTAAATGATTTACTCGCCAGCTATGGCTATGCAGTGGTTGAAGATGATAATAGTAAATTTCTAGGATTTATTTCCTTCTTTTGGATCAACGTCATTGCTTTTGTCCTCTCCATTACTGCACAAGCCGCGATGATTTTGCGCTATTCATTTAACTGGTGGTTATGGATTATCGTTAACTTTGTCTGGCTCATCGTCAATCTAATGTCAGGCAATTACATTTTTGCCATTCAAACCATGATATATCAAATAAACGCCTTTATTGGTTTGTATGAATGGCAGCGCAGTGAACAAGGTTAACGCTTATCTTGTATGGTCATAAGTGGTGACATCTTAAAAGAATAAAACCAAAGAGCTCGCAGATATTGGCAAACATGTTGATAACGTTATAGGTTTTGACTGTGCCGTCTATTAGATAATGTGGTGGAGTGGCTCAATTAGTGCTACAACTGATAGAAGAGATTTTTCAATTCATCTACTAACATGGAGGTTAGTATGTCTCGTACTCAGCAAAAACGCCTGTCTAAACGCACACTTGAGCAATGGCTTAGTGAATATTCTGTCAGTCATCAAAACCTAGTCAATAAAAAAATCCATTGGCTATGCGTTCCTACGATATTTGTCAGCCTGTTAGGCATGGGCATGTCGCTATCAGTTTGGTTTACCTTGGTACTTAGCGCGTTGGTATTGTTATTTTATATGCGTCTATCCACGCCGTTATTCTTGGCAATGGGGATGTTTATTCTTATTTGTTTGTCAGTAATGGCATTATTACCATGGGGCTTTAAGGTTTGGGCAGCTGTTTTTGTGGTTGCTTGGATTGGACAGTTCATCGGTCATAAAATTGAAGGCAAAAAACCCTCGTTTTTTGAAGACTTACAATTCTTATTAATTGGTCCAGCATGGGTAGCTAATAGCTTGATAGGTCGTAAAAAAAGCCAAGCCTAACTATGTATTCTTGATAGTATATTTAAGCTCAGTATCGTTAGAATTAGTATCTAAAAAACCACTATCTAAAACTGATATTTTGATTCAAAAAAGCACCGCTCAACAATCCGTTAAGTGGTGCTTTGTATATTAAGCTATCAAAGAACAAGTTATGAAAAATAAGCTATCAAAAAAATTTATTGACTGTAATTAATTACTCTAGATTTCAGAACAATAACACTGTAAACATAGCATCAAATAGCCACAGCAGAACTGTTTACTTCAAAATCGAACCATTCATTTTAGAATAGAGCCAACAGCATAAATTCAGCCTATTCGCCCGATAGTTAATACGCGACAAGCCTCTACGCAATGTACTGTAGAAATTCTTCATTACGCGCCATCACCGATAGATACAGCACTGGCTGTCCCGTCCTAAACGTTGAGTTGGGTTTTTCTGATCGACACATTGATTTGATCGAAGAAGGGTATGAGCTCGTCGTTCGCATTAAGAGCTGCAAGATTCCAGCGACCAAGTAAAACGGTTGGCGATGATTCGTTATTCGCTCTTTGCCAGTCCCGATTATCTGAGCAGAATGGGATTACTTGAGACGCTAGCAGATTTGAGAAATCATGAATTTTTACAAGATGGTTTTGGCACAACCAGCAACCTAAAGCTGACCGATGAAGAAGGCAGAAAGCATAAGCACAGGATCCATGCCAAAATTAATGCCGCTAATGCTGAGTTTTTGGTAGATATGGCCGTCAAAGGTCAGGGCATCACCTTTATACAAGGTCGATATCTGAATACAGTGTCGATATTTGATCACGCAAATAGTATCACATGTCTATCATAGTCGAATTATCGCTTATAGCCTACCGAATCCAGCAATCTTAGTTACTTATGCGCCTTACTCAGTGATAGCAGAAATGACACCAATCAGTTTTTTGGTCTTATACCTTGCTTCTGCTAGTGCCATCTTATTCTGCGCTACCACGGTCAATACACACGGCTTACCGATATAGTCAGTTTTGACAAATAGCATATTTCCAGCAGTGGCTTCGACGATAGTGATGTCGCACTTGCCCTGCTTCATTTGACTCGCGGATGAATCGCTCAGCGCTGATAGCGTGCTACTCATCGCCGCAAACTTGTCCGTTTGATTGCTCAATTCACTGATCGAAAAGCAACTAATGGGAAAGCCATCTGTGGTGCATAAGCTAACCAATATGACTTCTCTATTGGCGTCACACAATGCTTTCATATGGCTTAATAACGCTATTTTTGCTGGTGATTTTTCGTCTAATTTTTCTTTTAACATAGTCATATCTGGCATTAGTCTTGATTATTAAGGGTATTAAATAATGACAACAGAGACACGGCGGACTCTCTATTTCTAGGATCTGTATGGAGCACAGGTGCCACCACGTTATGCTGCATCAACATCACTCTTATTTCTTGTCCCAGTGCTGAAAGACTATCTTTGTCAGCATCTTCGCAATGAGTGATACCAATGATACACGTGGTCTGATTTTTTTCTGGTGCAAAAAAGTGTAACAGCTTATCTAAATTGGCATAATCGGGTGTCTCGCCATATCTAATCAAAATGAGCAATCCCCATAGCGACTGATTGACGAACTCCCATAAAAAAGAAAAACGCTCTTGACCTGGCACGCCGTAAATACCTAGCGCCATATCGTCAGACAGAGTGATGCGCCCATAATCGATGCCGACCGTCGTGTACTCTTTACCGATATCGATACTAGATTTTGCTTCTGTTTCGATGGGGCTTATCTCGCTTAGGGTTTTGACCAACTGAGTTTTTCCAGCACCTACTTCCCCAATAATTGCTAGCTTCTGATAATTCAATTTTTTACCTCATTCCTAAGAATTTTTTGATCGCACCATAAAATTTGTTAGGCTTTTTCTCAATTACGGTTTGCTCATGTATCGGTGCTGCCTCTGTAACACTCAATAAACCTAAACGATCAAACTCTCTGATAATCTGTGTGACTTGATGATGGCTGCCAAAATCACCACTGTCCGCTAGTGCATTAAACGAATAAGGCTTTTTAGTCAATTTGATACACAGGTTCATAATCATTTTCGGCTGGCTTTCATTGTTGAGATCAGGCCATGCCAGCAATCTTAAATCCTTACCTTCATAATATTTTTCAGGCACCGTATCAGATTTTTTTATATCAATAAACGGTTGAATACGTCTTTGTTGAGACTCATCAAAGCTGTTTAACACAGCGCTATTGTTCTCAATGAACGCATTAAAAAAGTTGCCTTGATCCACAAAATCAAACACGCTCACAGCCCAATTATGAAAGCTGCGTTTGATCACGCGTACATCCAAAAACACCCAAAGATCTTCATGTCTAGGATCAGAAGCTATCTTACTCATTAACTTGTCTACTTCAAGATAAGGGCCTTCTAGCACTTGCAGATACTGACCGTCACGGTAAGAGATGATACCCGTAATTTGCGATTTTGGATTATGCTTACGAGAGACGCTAACGATGTCTGATAACCCAGTAGGCATTCGAATAGTACGATCACTGATAGGCACTCTACTGACGTACGCAATACACTTCATTTTGCCACCACTTGATAAAACGGCTCACGCTCGTTAAGTTATTCCTACTGCCTATAAAATAATAATTCGCTATGTACAGTACGTACATAGCGAATTTGACCTTGTTGCCAGTCTTGTCTTATTTAAGGCGCGATAAGCAACAAGGAGAGTTTGATAAATCACTCATTTTTTGAACACGACCAACCGAATTATACTTCTAGTTTATTTTCTACCGCTTGTACCTTACGGCGGGCTAATGCAAGATTGGCTTTTGATTTATCAAGCACCAAATAAATAAACAAGTCTTCATGCTTGGCTGTAGGACGAATGATGTGCAGTTGAGACTCCAAGGTGATTAACATATCTTCGATTTCACCTTTGATATCTAATGACTTCATCGTTGCTACCTTCGCCTTTACCACTTGCGAGTTCCCTGCTGCTGCAAGTTCTAAGTCAACGCCGCCGCCAGCCATACCAAGTACCATGCCTGACATGTAGTCGACGATACAGCCACCCATTGCACCATCAAGATTCATTAATTCTTGTAACGACTCAGCGATATTTGACATACTTTTTCCTATTTATCTGATTGTATTTAAATTAAGTCATTCCATCACAGAAATGCCTTCGTAGTTTCAAGGTATGAAGCTAAATCCAGCTTATTATTTACTCTTTTTATTATTAGTATATCTTAACTTACACTCAAAACTTATAAGATAATTATAACAATAAAATATCAATAACTAAGTATGTTTTTTGGTAAAAACGATATAGTCTATTTATAAACAAAGTCTACATACCGTAGCGGTGGTCATTATATTCCATATATTAGACTCGATGACGCTTGCCCCTAACCACTCATGAACAAAAAACGACCGTTGGGTAGGAAAAAATAAAAACATCGAATAATCATGCGAATTTAAAGTTTAAAACCCCACTCTTAACACTAAAATGCCATTGATCGTTGAGTCATTCCAAGCAAACAACTAAGGAAAAACGATGCCCGATTTACTTATAAAAAATGCCCAATTACCCAATCATAAAAACTTGGTTAATATCAGTATAAACGACGCTTATATTGAGAGCATTGACGACATTTCGGAAAAACCTGAACATGATGATGCGCCAAAAGCAATTTACGATGCTAAAGGTTACTTTGTCTGTACAGGATTCTATGAGAGCCACATTCACCTTGATAAAGCCTGCATCCTTGATCGCTGTACTATAGAGCAAGGTGATTTAAACGAGGCTGTTGAAGAAACAGGTAAGGCTAAAAAGGATTTTACGGAAGTAGATGTGTTTAATCGTGCTTCACGAGTGATTGAGATGGCGATTAAAAAAGGCACCGTTGGTCTGCGTACCTTTGTTGAAACAGATTCAAAAACAGAGATGCGTGCCTTCAATGCCATCAAAAAAGCCCGCGACACCTATGCATTTGCCATCGATATAGAGATTTGCGCCTTTGCGCAATCAGGATTGACCAATGACCTGCATACTCATGAGCTACTAAAACTGGCATTGTCGCAAGGCGCTGATTTGGTTGGCGGATGTCCATACAAAGATGAGAATCCTCACAAGCATATTGAAATGGTGTTTGACTTGGCTGAGCAGTTTGACGTCGATGTTGATTTTCATCTGGATTTTGATCTGGATCCACAAGGCTCGAGCATTCCAAAATTGGTTGAAGAAACCATCAAGCGCCATTATCAAGGTCGCGTGTCTATTGGTCATGTGACTAAATTATCGGCGATGGACAAAGACAAACGTATGGAAATGGCTGCGTTACTGAAATTCGCTGACATTACCTTGACGGTGTTACCAGCCACCGACATATTTTTGAATGGGCGTGATTATGATGCGCTCATTCCTAGAGGCATGGTCAACGCCAATGAGCTATTAGCAATGGGCATCAATACGACTATTTCTAGTAATAATATTTTAAATGCTTTCACGCCTTACGGTGATGCCTCACTGATTAGAATGGCAAATATGTATGCCAATATCACTCAATTAGCAAAAGATGAGCAGATAGCAGAGGTATTCGATATGATTAGCAAAAATGCAGCGAAACTTTTGTCACAGCAAACGGAGATTAAAGTAGGAGCACTGGCTACCCTAGTCATATTAGAAGCGAAAGACGCGGTAGAAGCGATTAGAATCAATTCGCAAGCCATCGCAGGCTTTAAGAATGGCAAGCAAACTTTTTGCAATGAGGTCGCCCATATTTGCTTTTAATAACTTGAGTAACTTGAATACTCTTTAATTGAGCACATTCAGTCAATTGAAAGATACAGCCTATCAATGCGCCAGCACCTTTATCATGAAACATAGGCTTAAAACGATAAAAGCGTCACCCAACTATACATTGGATGACGCTTTTCATAACGGTTTTTTTACTATTTACTATAGCTTTAACATCATGGTTTAAATACTTTCATATGCAGATAAGCTTAGTCCAAGGTTTGCACACCGCCGCCATTCACAAATATGGTTTGACCACTGACCCACTCAGATAGTGGTGCGGCAAAATACAGCATAGCACCAGCGATATCATCGGCTTCACCCAAACGTTGAATCGGCGTATGTTCTAGCATTTTCTTTTCGATTTCTGGTGTTAGTACAGTTTTTAACGCATCAGTACGCGTGGCACCAGGGCCAACCGCATTGACGCGTACCTCAGGGCCAAAATCATGTGCCAAGTTCGCCACCATATGATTGACAGCCGCTTTTGATCCTGCATAACCACTCATGTTCGGGCTTTTATTGATACTCGACATCGAAGTGGTAAATACAATCGAACCATAACCCGACGCTTTCATGTGTGGCACGCATAATTGAGACAAGCGCCAGCCACTAAACACATTTAACTCAAAGTCACGGCGAATATCATCGACCGATGCGGTGGCTGGGTTTTCACGACCACCGCCGCCGCCACCAGCATTATTGATTAAAATATTGACAGTGCCAAATTCAGCGACGACCTTATCTACCATAACGACCAAATCTTCATCTTTCAAGATATTACATTCGACTGCCAAGCCTTTTACACCATACGCTTCGATATCCTTGACCGCAGCCTTTGCATCTTCTAACTTTAAATCAGCAATAGCGATATTTGCCCCAGCTTGTGCTAGACGTAACGCCGTTGCTTTACCAATACCATTTGCACCACCCGTCACAATTGCGGTTTTTCCTGACAGATCAAATAATTCATTAAATGCTCTATGTTTGAATTCTTGCATAATTATTCCTTATTATCATCATATCTATAGATGGATTATTTGTTGTTATATTCGTTTAAACGATCTATATAATTATGCATGATTGAACTGAGGCTAATGTGTCAAATTGACCACCTTTTGTAACTTAGTTTCGGCGCTGCAACTTTTAGTAATCTATGTCGTTAATTCCGTCGATAGTAACTTGGAATGTCATCGAAATATTCTTAAGAAACAATAACAACCCTTAAAATCAGGACAAAAAAAAGCCTCACAATAAAGTGAGGCTTTGATGCTTTTTCAAGCCATATTTGGAGCGGGAAAAGAGATTCGAACTCTCGACCCCAACCTTGGCAAGGTTATGCTCTACCACTAAGCTATTCCCGCTAATTATCAATTAACTATCGTTAGTTGAT
>NZ_DKHR01000032.1:0-27390 GCF_002453835.1 Psychrobacter sp. UBA6739 | reverse complement strand
GACTAGGTGAGCGTTAGCGTTCAATATATTCTAGATAAGCAATAAGCAAAGCGTTATCTGATTAATTATCGGGTAGCGTTTTTTTATTGTTATATTAGGCGGTGTAGCTAAAATCTCCCAAGTGTGTTTGTACGGATTTGACGGCATAGATCAAATTGATATCCGACATGGAGTAGAATACCTACTGCTAGATAAGGCATACCTACAACAGATGGCGTTGGAACAAATGGTAAAACGATTAATGCAAGTGGCATATGTCCAAGGACTACAGCTCCCATGCTGCGTGTAATATAGCTGCGCCTATAACAGCAACAAATACTAGGGCGTGTTGAACATTCATAATTTGAGCCAGATATAAGCACAAGCAAGAGCGACCGTATTTTCATAACTCTGCTTGAGCTTATCAAATCTGGTGGCAACCGCCCTATACTGTTTTAGCTTAGCGAAAGCGTTTTCTACTAGATGCCTGGCTTTATACAAGTCCCAGTCCATATGGTCGTTAGAAGACTGAGTGTTTCGTTTTCGAGGGATGTTATCATGCGTCCCTGATTGTTCAATATGCGCTCGTAGTGCATCAGAATCATAGCCTTTATCGGCACATAAAACCTCTGTATCGCTCAAGTCAACCTTATCTATTAAATCAGGTGCGACTTTAACATCGTGGGTTGTGCCATCTGATAAAATAAAGGTAATCGGATTGCCATGAGCATCAACTGCTAAGTGAATCTTGCTCGCGCGGCCTGCCACACTTTTACTAATGGATTGTAGGTTCTCATTGCCACTACTGCTGTGCTGATGCGCTTTAATATGAGTACCATCGATAAAGACCCACTCAAGGTCTGCGTCTTTGATCAGTAACGTAAATAATGCAATCAGCTTATTACTGCGAAACCAGCGCTGGTAAGCTTTATAGATGGTATTAGGCTTACCAAAATACTCGGGTAAGTCGCACCAAGGACAGCCAACACGCATGCGATAAAGCACGCCTTCAACCGTTTGTCTAAGATTTCCTTTGTCATAGATATTAAGTTCTAGTAATATGGGTCTTAGTCTTGTCCAGTGTTCATCTTTGAGCATGGTGCGAGGCATAGCGAACGATATCTTTTTTGTGTGAGAGCTTAAAGATTAACCGTTCGCT
This sequence comes from Psychrobacter sp. UBA6739, assembly GCF_002453835.1. Taxonomy (NCBI): domain Bacteria; kingdom Pseudomonadati; phylum Pseudomonadota; class Gammaproteobacteria; order Moraxellales; family Moraxellaceae; genus Psychrobacter; species Psychrobacter sp. UBA6739. Next base: position 26,252 of record NZ_DKHR01000032.1, on the reverse strand, counting down.
ATTTTTTTTGCCATTAATTTGTCGCCAATGTTCAACACGCCCTAGTGTACTCATGACTGAATCTCTAAATTTTACGCTATAGTTTAGACTTGCGTTGTTTGTTCATTTAACATGCAATAGATCAATTTATAATTTAGACCTCATTCACTTAAAAAAAGTGAGTGAAATAGTAAAGACATAAAAAATGGTGCTGTCAGTAAAGCCCATTAAATTCAGAATTATCATAGGAATAACTTACTGTTCCTATAATAGAAATATTATGATAAATGAATTTAGAACCAAGTAAGCCAGTGATATATAAGTTTTAAAATATGATTCTCAAATCAACAAAGTATCTATAGTTTACTATCTATAATGAGTATGTTTTCATCAGTGATAAGCATCATATGCACAAAAAACCGTAGTAGCGGCGAGTATTGCCATTTATTCGTCTGTTCTCTATGGTCTCGGCTAGCAATACCGATATGGATAGCTTCTATCTTGTCATTAGACTGCCGCTTGATATCTTGATAATCAGTAGATGACATAGTTTTCATTAACAAGGCTTCGTTGCTACTCATCAGCCAATGTTTCAAAGGCAGTAGTTTATCCACAATATCAATGAAACGCTGCAACTCTTTCTCATCTCCTTTCCCAAATGATAGGTATGCTTTGCTAGTAGATATTTTTTCACTACATATCTCAATGAACCAAGCCCAGTCAATCCTTAATTCTTCCCGTAAGCGATAGGCATTGCTTAACAAAAGCGATAGCAATCTTAAGTCACTTTGATATTGAATGTTCAGTGGACTCAGTACGGAATTCTTTGAATCTGATAGCTTAACAAAGCGAGATTTGCCGCGTTTGGTAGCGATGTCGGCAACCTCGCTGGCACGTTTTATTAAAATGTTTGCATCGTGCATAGAAATATTTGCCAACTGGGCTGCTTTACTCAACAGTACCTCTTTATCATAGGTCTGTAGTAGCAGCTGTACTCGGTTTAGACCATAACGACCAAACAATTCATCAGTGGTTGGGGTATTGGTACTCAAGAGAAACTGTTTATCACAGTTTTCGATCGTAAATTGAGGTGACTTGCGTTTGCCTTCTATAATACTTTTAAACAAAAGTTTACGCATGCTAGGTATGCTGACCATGCCATTAGCAGTAATGTCAGCATTATCCTTAATCCTTCTAAGAGGAAATTCGGTAATGTTACACAGCGTTTGCTCGGGTAGTTTGATGTCAGCAATACTTAACGCATAGGTCGCCATCAAAGTAGCAAAATGGTTGTAATACTCAAAGCTACGCTCAGGCGACAAGTGCCCCATAACACCTGATAGAGCGTACCAGCGATCTTGTGCATCGATATGCTCCCCGAGTAGGCCTTTTTTTATACGCAGTATGTCGTTTTCGTCATAATCGGTGAGGGCTTCTACGAGATCTGGATGACCTAATAGCGCTAAAGATAGATTGCTCACAGCCGTGTGTCTAAACCCATGAAAGGTATGCTCTGCCACATTATCATCTACCGACATGTCTTTTAAGACTCGTTTGAGTAACTGTAAAGGAACATGGTCATCAATAGGACGCTGATCCGATGATAAGGTAAAGATAAATTTGTTTGAATGGCTGCCAATATTACTTTGCACAAAGTTAATAAAAAAGTTCAGCTCATCAGGCTTGAGAAGGGCAAATAAGGCAATGCGGCGGATACTACTTTGAGTCTTGGTGGGACGGTAGCTATTGGGCCTGATTACCACTGAGGGTGTAGCTGCCTTTAAACCTTCGATATCACTATACTTAAGTCCCAACAGCTCTTTTTTGCGCATGCCAGTACGATAGACTAAGATAAATAAAAGCGCGAACATCTCCCGCTCCAATATATCTACAGAACCCAGTATCTGCGTAATTATGGCTTTGTACGCTTGCGGTGATATCAGCTCTGCACGTACACGCCGACCGTTTTTGGAGTGTTGAAAGTTCACGGAGGGTAGATTGTATTTGCTCTTAGCAAAGTTGTGCATACTCTTTAATAAATTGGCAGAGTATCCAATGTCAGTATTGTTCCGTACGACAGCTTTGTACTCTAAAATATCTTCATAAAGTTCCTCAAACTCTTCCTCTGACCAAATATCAAGCGGCTGAGCCGTTGTGAAATATAACCATTCATAGCCTATGGTTCTAATATATTTCAAAATAGACTCATTACTAAGTGATTTTGACTCCTTTCGATTGAGTAAACTTAGTACCCAATCTAATAAAATTTTTTCACTTAAGTCATCGTATTGCCCATAGCGTTTTTGTACTCTTTCGATAAGAGTGTACGTCGTTTGGCCGAGTTTTTTCTTCTTCTGTTTTTTATCCATTTTGAAGTCTTTAGTCAGATTCATAATTAAATCAGACTTTCTAACCTCTATCTTTTTGGTAGAACTACTACTAGATGTCTCGTTTTGATTAACAGAGTTTTTGCTGATAGACAGCGTCAAAATATGTTCTAGATCATACGGCTCCTCTTTATACTGATATTTTTGGTTCAAAAACCGACCAAAGTCCTGTGTACTCAGTCCAGCAGTATTATGCATACCTCGCAGCACCCCAACTGAAGCATGATCAATATTAGTGCCCTTCAGCTCCTCCCAGTAATAACTGGCGTAATATAAAAACCTTGAAAAGGGAAGTGGCTTAATACCTAAAGGATTGATCACGTCAGACAAAGCCACAGTCAAGTATTGTTTTATCTTATCTTCTGACAGCTTGGCAATGATAGGTTTGATCTCTGCTTGACTGCTTTTTTTATGATAACGCATCAGCCAACACTGACTGACCATATCTACAACGATTTGCTTGGTGTTATAAAGCTGGTCACTTTCTTCTTCTCGCTCGTTACCAAAGCGCTTTTGTACAAAGCGCGGCGAGACCATTATCCTTTCTTTGATGAATGGCTGATATTCTTTGGTGAGCAATGAGATAAGCCACCCTTGAAGCATTTGTACCTCATTGATACCGCCATATACAATTCCTGAGAATATCAGCCAGCCTATAATCTGATCTTGGCTATAATCGACTGTTTGCTCCCAATTATGCTCTACTGCGCGAATAATTTTGACCAGCGCCTTACCGTCTTTTAACCAAGCTGTATTTGTAATTAGTGGATTAATTTTAGTAGGCTGTGGCGCGATTATCTTGGGATAGTGATGCTCAGCAAGCATATGGTACTTATTTTGATAGTTAACGAACTTAACGACGACTTGCCAGACATGTTTGAGTGTTTTAGATGACTCGTAAGCTTTTGCAATTTTGTTTTCAATGATTGACTGAAACTCATCGAATCCCTCTTGGGACAATGGTTCCAATTGCCTGTAAAGCTCTATCTGAAACTGGCTTAAAGATTGACTCCAAGATAGCCATGACAAATCAAAATAATCGCTAGAGCTTGGCGAAAATGAAAAGATGCGCTCATTGGGCCAAAGCGCTTGTTGGTAGTATTTATTGAAAGACTGTATGAATCCGATACTTCCAGGATGAATCCTTTTCAATGACTCCCATTCGGTTTGTAAGTCGGCGAGTAGCTTTATCTCACGTGTCCTTGCCGTGTCACTGTTTTTGAGTATAGATGGGTAAGGCACGTAGCGCTTTTTTCTACCATCAAACTTTGCTAAGTCATCAATAATTTTTGGCAGCTTTATTTCATTTATTAGCATGATCAACCTCTGCAGTGCTTGTGCCGACATGATTTGAATTAGGGTAATGATTGATTGTGATATCTGATAACCCAAGCTGTGCTGCGATCTGTTCAAACACGGACGCTACACGCTTAATATCTGCTTTACTACTTGATGAGAAGCGCCCCAATACTTCTTGACGAGCTTTTTCATGACCAATAACCGTGTTAATCAGTGATAAGGAAACGCCAAGTTTTTCAAGCTGCGTACGAACAAAGTGGCGTGTCCAATAGGGATTGGCGTCAATGATATGCTTGGTCATATGATAAGCATCGCCACGCTTAATATCTTTAAGAGTAGGAGAGTTAGCAGTAGGAGCTCGCTCAGACAACAGCTTTAATAGTGCTTCATCATTACCTAAACGTATATTATCAATGATAGCGCTGATATCATGATGACCTTGGTGCTTTGCCTGATAGTTGACTAAATATGCTCTATAGTCTGTTAGATGGCGTATAAGTGTGGGGCATAGCGGAATGAGACGGTCACTTTTGACCTTCTTAACTGGCTTGTCATTGATGAGCAGCCAACCCATATCAAGATCAATATCGTACATCCTGCCAAGACCGTTGTTTGGTCGCACGCCGGTTAAAAGGCAAAAGACAAACCATACAAAAATACTGGTTCTATTAAAGTGCTCCTCATCGTTTGAACTTTGATCAGTCCAGTACTTCATCTCATTTACGATGTCGCAAACGGTTTCAATCGTTAGCGCAAACGCTGAGCCTACGGTATATTTATGCCAAGGGGTGATATAAGTTAAGTCAAAATCACTGTTGCTATTAAATATGCCCAGTGCTGATTTATAGTGTGTCATAAGTGCTTCGCTGGTGTGGCTACTATAGTACATTGCAGGAGCATGGGACGCAGGCGTGCGACAGATGATATCGGCGATATGTGCATGACAATTAGGTGTATAACGAGAGAGCACGACATGTAGTGCGGTCTCTATACGATTGACGGACAGGTACGGCAATCCAAGGCTGCTACGTAAGGTGGCAAGATAAGCCGTAAAATCTTCTTTTAATGGCAACTCGCAAGCAAGTAAATCATCTATCAGCCACAACGGTAGTGGAACTTTGATGGTATCAGAAGTATTTTCATAATCATTTTCGAGCAATGTTTGGCTTGTGGACTTTTCGGTAATACCTAAGCTGTGTTCGATGTAATACTTTTTACCTTTAATTTTGAAAATATTAGGATGACCGATATAGCCGGGTATTAGTAAGGATTTAACTGGCAACCCAGTAATCATAGATAACAATAAAATACCAGCACAGGTTTTATCAGTCTCTGTTTCTGGTAAGGTGCTTGCATCTTGGTTGAGCGCAGCAAATAACGCTTGGTAGCCGGCAAGAGAGAGTAAGCGCGTGTTAGAGTTAAGCGCGAGATTGCGCTGAGACATATAGTTTTGCTGTAGCGATAAATCTATAGTTTGGAGCGGTATAGAGTGTTTGATTAACGGGTTTGGATATTCGCCATAGCTGACATAGGGTGCCTCATGGTGATCAATACGCTCTTCAAAGCTGGTGGTTAACCCTTCATGGCTTTCAGTATTAGCGTCTAAAAATGCAAGATCTATGGCGATAGCGCTGTGTTCTATATCATCACGTGTGTTACTCCATGTATCATTGCTAGGCGTGGTATTCCAGTTGTGACTCGTTGCAGTAGAGTCTAAGGGCAATTTCGATGTGTTATCTGCTAAGTTGATGGCTATAATTTTAATATGTTTAGGCGGCTTCTTATACTTAAGTCTAGGCTTGCGTAACGTATGCGCATTTTGATAGGCGGTCGTTATTTTCTCTATTTGGCTCAGTTTATCTTTTGCCACTTTCTTTTCTTCGGCATGAGTAGCTTGCTTATCATTTAACAATTCATATGCACTTTTTTGCTGCTCTAATAGATCAGTGAAAATGGCGCATATACTTTCCACACTCATGATCATTTGAGGTAAATCAGGTAGTTCACGCCAAATCCATGTTCGTCTAGAAGATCTTGAAAACTGCGCCTGTTTAAATTGCATCAGTATATTTTTGGTTTGCTGTTTTGGCCAGTGCTGCGTCAGCATCACACTGGTGTGCATTGCTATGGCTAGCCAAATTAACCGTTTCTGTAGGTAGTCATGCTGATGTTCATTGATAGAATGTTGCATGAGAATAAGCAATTGCATGATGAGTGGTTTTTTTGCTAATTCTGATCTACTAATAGTCATAGAAAGCCGAGGAACTGGCCTTCTTTGTAATACCTGTAATATTAATCTTAGTAGATTTTGGGGATTATCATCTGGCTGGCTATAGCTATTGTGTACTGCTAAAGTGATCTCAGATATGGCAGTCGATACTGCTTCTGGATATATAAAATTTTGCTCATTATCAATTTTCTTAACGATGTCTGTTAATGCTTGCGCATTAAGCCATTCACGCTCTTCATGATTATTCTCAGCATTCTCAGCATTCTCAGCATTCTCAGCATTCTCAGCATTCTCAGTCATAAAACACCCTCAGAAGGTCGCTTGTAATAAGTTTGCTCACTTATATTTATAAGCCGACAAAATGTAGTAATAGCAAAAATATTTTTGCCAAATAATTTTTGGTTTATCTCTTGATCCAAGGCTTCGTTTAGCTGCGTGTAAATGAGCTTGATATCTATTTTTTTGTTGTATTTTGCGATGAGATCAATGAGCTCGTAAAAACTAATGTCAAAATCAAACTGATCCTTTGAGATGTATTGCACAGCTACTTTTTGTCTGAGTACACTAAAATCAGCATCAGGGCTTTTGATCAGGTGAAAAAGCTCAAAATTATTGAGCAAGAACCATTTTTCCTCCTCTTTTATAAAGCAGGTAAGTTTTAAGCAAGTATTACTTTGCTCAAGTTCGATAGCCTGACTATTAAGAAGTGGTCTAATATGGCAGGTATAAATATCAAACAGACTAATGATTTCTGGATATACAAGCACATTGAGTGTTTGTAGCTTAGCGATCGATAGTGATTTCATATTTTTCCTACTAAGATATCGAGTTGATGACTTGTTCTTTATATATACCCTTGTGCTGACCTCCACTAATACTTTACGAGGACTAGCAAACAATTGAAAGTCAAGTTTTGGGGTTTTGAGACAGAATATCAAATTAGGCGACGGCTAATGACGCCTTGCTATGATTTATACTTTTAGAGACAATCTATGGTGATCCTATCTGAAGTATTTTAAGAGTTTAGCTTGAGTGGGTAGGTGTGTGGGCAGATGAGATAACTAGAAAAGTAGCTTAGGATGATAGCTTGGGGTGGGAATGTAGAGAAAGCAGCGTACTACTTGGATGTTAGGATCAAGAGCTTAGATGGCGTGGATGCAGATTAATATATGATTTTAGGACATTAAAAGAGTGGTCTTATATATCTCAGCGCTTAAACCGCCTAATACTACTCGCCACCACCCCAAATAATTCAAGCGATCCCTTAACCACGATATCGGCATAATTCTCATTATGCGCACGTAAGATAATACTCTCACCCAGTATCAATTGCTTGGCAGTAAAGCCATCATCGACCAGTGCAATCACAATGTCCTTATGACAGGCTGTCAATGAGCGATCCACGATAAGAATATCATTGGGGTAGATACCGATATCCACCATACTGTCTCCTTCCACCTCGACCAGATACATCGATGCCGGATGGCGTATGAGTAACGTGTTTAAATCAATACGGTTTTGCACATAGTCAGTGGCTGGGCTTGGAAAGCCCGCTTTGACCTTATCGCTGTATAATGACAGCAATACCGTTTCACCTTCATTGGTGAGCTTACCGATTATTTTGACGGTCATCTAATGCACCTTAGGCAACTGATTGATATTGGTGGTGTAGCAAGGAGAAAGCATGTCACGGCTCATCTGCCATGACTGCTTGTCCTTGATACCTTCACTGGCGATAAACACTGCCGCTTGCTGATGACTGTTCTGTCCGTACTTTTTATTCAGTGCATCCATGATGGCAGTGACCTCTGTATTTTTCTTTTTATCCTCGACAGCTGCTTTGCTTTCTGCAAACAAGTCAAGCTGCACCTCATCATGCTGACAGATACCGAGCAGCATCACACCTGCCTTAGCATAGCGTACCTCTTCTTTATAGATCATCTTTAGAACTTGTCTGGCAGCGGTGACCATCACTCTGGTGTCTGCCGTTGGCGTGATAAACTGATAGTTACCAGAGATAGAAACATAAGGTTCATTTTTACTAAAGGGGCTGTTCTTAGCAAAGACCGTGATATAAGCACAGACGCTGTCTTGTTGTCGTAGTTTACTGGCGGCTTTTGCTACATGGCTACAGATCGACTCGCTTAGAGCTTGTTGGTCAGTGATGCGCTCAGAGAATGACCGTGAGGAGATGATTTGTTTCTTCGGGGCTATGCTTTCAATGCCTAGACAGGACTGACCGTTGAGCTCTAAGCAGGTGCGCTCGAGTACCACGCCAAAGTGCTGTCTGATTTTAGCAGGCTCACAGATGGCCAATTGGTAGACGGTATGAATGCCCATCTCATTGAGTCTAACCTTGTACCGACGACCCACACCCCACAGCTCGCCGACATCGGTTATCTGCATGATGCGGCGTATCCATCTGATATTCTCTAACACACAGACGCCTTTGGTGGCGGGATACGTCTTAGCCGCATGATTGGCAAGCTTTGCCATAGTCTTGGTGCTACCAATACCGACACCGACTGGAATACCAGTATGCATCTCAACAATGGCTTTAAGCTTATGCCCGTAAGCATTGAGGTCTTGCATGGCAACGGGATAATCGGCTAAGTATAAAAAGGCTTCATCAATAGAATACACTTCAACGGTTGGACATAGTGTCTCTAAGGTCATCATGACACGCTGAGACATGTCCGCATAAAGAGCGTAGTTGGAGCTAAAGACAGTGATGTTATTTTTGATGCAGAAGTCTTTGACTTGAAAGTACGGCACGCCCATCTTAATACCAAGCAGCTTTGCTTCAGGTGAGCGTGCTATGACGCAGCCATCATTATTAGACAGCACGACGACAGGCTTGTCCTTTAGATCAGGGCGAAAGAGCTTTTCACAGTTGGCATAAAAGCTGTTGCAGTCGATGAGCGCATACATGGCAGACTCGTCATAAAGGAAAAGGTATATCCAAGCACGAGTAACTAGATGCTCAGATGAGATGACTTTGATTGTAGAGACAGCCGCTTGAACAATTCAAGGGCAAATGTGAGTTATGCGACGGTGGTTGTCGTGAGGTTTTAGATGAGCAGTTTAAACCATAAAAAATAGCGCCCATGTTAGGCGCTACTTTATCTATCGTTGTTATGTGATTAAGGTTATGCAATAAGTCATATGATAAAGCGAATCACTACTGACTGGTTAAGGTCACTGTTCTAGCGCTGCCATTACTACTAGGCTGATTAAGTGTCACTTTGCTCGCTAACAGCTCGCCTTTGGCATTAATCTTGTAGCATTCTGATGACGTACCTGCAGGGTCAGAGCTGAGCAATAGATTGCCTGATGTTTCTATGCAGAACCATGCGGTGTTATTAGTATCTCGCGCAAGAGACCAATCTTGGTTATAAGTACCTATCTTGTTACGCATACTACTATTAGTATAGATATTCTCAGTAATCAACTTACTTGAGTCACCGACTGTAGCTATCTTAGGAATGACAGTTGTCTGGTTTGATAGTGAGTATTTACCCGTGCTATCTGTAAAGCCATGAAACACGAGTGGGTTCAGGGTAAAGTAATTGATAGCGACTGACTGATCAGTGATTCGATCATTCACTTTATTGATAGTGTTTACTTCGGCACCTTGTACAGCTTTATTATTGAATCGCATACTGCCTTTAGGTGTGACTTGAATTTCTGCTGATACACTTTGATTCCCAACCGTGGCAATTAACTTATCACTGCGTTGCTTGGTGTAGATGTTTAGTATGGCAGCTTCAACAGGATATTGAGTGACGACTCTATTGGCATTATTATTTTGGTCTGTATTACCTGTCATAGCACAAGCGCTTAATCCCAGTCCTGCTACAATGCATAATCCTAGTGTTTTCATGGTTTAATCCCTTAGTTTGTCTAAATAATGGTTATAAATATCTACTATAATCGAATTTCTAGGCAATGACATCTGTCAACTACTTTAAACCCCGCTATTTTTAAGCATCCTATAGGTGATGAAACCCGTAAATGGCAGTCTCTCACTCAGCACCTATAGCTTTCTAAGTCACCTGAGCGGTGAGATCCATTTTTCCGAATTGCGTTTGGAATTATAACTTCTGAAAATTCTATTTAAAGGATTTTCCTTGCACAACTAAAATTGCAGTACAATTTTTTAACGCTGCTCATAAGTCACCTGAGCGGTGATGAAGAATTTTATTGGTTGCACTTTCTACTCGAACAATTTCTAAGTCACCTGAGCGGTGATGAAGATCCTATAATTTTTAGAATCTTAATCTTAAAATTTCTAAGTCACCTGAGCGGTGATGAAGTTAACCGATAAGAAAGGTATTGAGATTTACGATTTCTAAGTCACCTGAGCGGTGATGAAGTTAAGTAAAGCCGCCACCGTTGTCCAGACTAATTTCTAAGTCACCTGAGCGGTGATGAAGCTGCCCTTGCTTGGAAAGGCGTAAATCTCTTTTTTCTAAGTCACCTGAGCGGTGATGAAGAATAAAGCGCGTTCAGCCGTGTCGTCTTATATTTTCTAAGTCACCTGAGCGGTGATGAAGATGTTTTTGAAGCAGCAAGGCGTGGTGATTTATTTCTAAGTCACCTGAGCGGTGATGAAGGGTTGAGTGGTGCTTTTTTGTGGGCGTTATTTTTTCTAAGTCACCTGAGCGGTGATGAAGATGGGTTTTTGTGGGTAGCGTTTTTAATATTATTTCTAAGTCACCTGAGCGGTGATGAAGAACAGCATTTCCTGAGACTATGTACTCTCTTATTTCTAAGTCACCTGAGCGGTGATGAAGGTCGCTCTTTACCCTGCCATCAATGGAATCATTTTCTAAGTCACCTGAGCGGTGATGAAGAACCAAATATTACCACTGCTGTTATTGTGTTTTTTCTAAGTCACCTGAGCGGTGATGAAGTAGTCAATCAACGCAGCGCTGATATTTTTTTATTTTTAAGTCACCTGAGCGGTGATGAAGCAGTCGTTAACTTCTCGGTTGCATCATCATCATTTCTAAGTCACCTGAGCGGTGATGAAGCTGACGGGTAGTGACTTGTGTCGAAAAATGTTTTTCTAAGTCACCTGAGCGGTGATGAAGAAGTTTTTGAATGATAACGGTATCAAGATTTGTTTCTAAGTCACCTGAGCGGTGATGAAGAACCCCTAACAGCAGCCGATGTAGGTTTATAATTTCTAAGTCACCTGAGCGGTGATGAAGAGGGCAGCATAACTCCTATCGTATCAGTTGACTTTCTAAGTCACCTGAGCGGTGATGAAGAACAAAACATGGTTAATCGCTTCATATCCTGAATTTCTAAGTCACCTGAGCGGTGATGAAGAGCTTGCCCTTGTGTCGGTTGTTGAAGTCGAATTTCTAAGTCACCTGAGCGGTGATGAAGCGTATTTCAAAAACGTCGCGGTGACGCTGGCATTTCTAAGTCACCTGAGCGGTGATGAAGGGTTTTGGTAGCCATCTATTGCCACTCCTAAATTTCTAAGTCACCTGAGCGGTGATGAAGTGCCCATCGCCTTAACATCGCTCTTTACTGGTTTTCTAAGTCACCTGAGCGGTGATGAAGAAATGAAACTTACCGTTATAAGTTTGGACAATTTTCTAAGTCACCTGAGCGGTGATGAAGTCTCTATATTGTTAGCCTATTGGCTGTGTTTTTTTCTAAGTCACCTGAGCGGTGATGAAGGTAGATAAAGAGAAAGAGAAGCTTGTTACTATTTTCTAAGTCACCTGAGCGGTGATGAAGAAAAAATAGACACCACCAGGCGCGTTCGTTCATTTCTAAGTCACCTGAGCGGTGATGAAGCTTTGTCGAGGTACTTACCGCTAATCGTGATATTTCTAAGTCACCTGAGCGGTGATGAAGATATATCAATAACAGAGCTGATGCACTCATACTTTCTAAGTCACCTGAGCGGTGATGAAGAGTATAGTTCATAGCATCCCTGCTAAATCGTATTTCTAAGTCACCTGAGCGGTGATGAAGAAACTAGGTCATGTGACGGTACATACAGCGGATTTCTAAGTCACCTGAGCGGTGATGAAGGTTGAGAACATCAACGGCATGACCCCGCAAATTTTCTAAGTCACCTGAGCGGTGATGAAGATCCACTGTTTGCCGTGTCCGTCGCTCATATTTTTCTAAGTCACCTGAGCGGTGATGAAGTTGGGCGCTCACCGTCTGGGCTAAGCGCTACTTTTCTAAGTCACCTGAGCGGTGATGAAGCGACATTCTATACGCGTCTAAGCCCTAAGAGTGTTTCTAAGTCACCTGAGCGGTGATGAAGTTGGGAGCGTGAAAAGGTAAACTCTGTTTGTATTTCTAAGTCACCTGAGCGGTGATGAAGATAACAGGGTTTTTGAGTGGAGTAATCCCGTTTTTCTAAGTCACCTGAGCGGTGATGAAGCGTCTTTTCTTTATGGCCATGTTTGTGCAAAATTTCTAAGTCACCTGAGCGGTGATGAAGGTTATGCTGATAGTGGTTTGTTCAATGAACAATTTCTAAGTCACCTGAGCGGTGATGAAGATATATCAATAACAGAGCTGATGCACTCATACTTTCTAAGTCACCTGAGCGGTGATGAAGTAGCAGCACTAAAGGGAGATAAGGGCGATAAATTTCTAAGTCACCTGAGCGGTGATGAAGCAAAGCCGCTATCTTTATCACTCTCACTAGGATTTCTAAGTCACCTGAGCGGTGATGAAGACCGATTTACAAAACAGAGGGTACGAAGTCTTTTTCTAAGTCACCTGAGCGGTGATGAAGCCAGTATATATTTACAAGTAGGTGCAACTAGCTTTCTAAGTCACCTGAGCGGTGATGAAGTTGTTCGGTGCGGCGTAGTTTCATTTATTCACTTTCTAAGTCACCTGAGCGGTGATGAAGAAAGCGGCGAATGAGAGTTTAAAACGGATTAATTTCTAAGTCACCTGAGCGGTGATGAAGAGCAGGTGTCGATCTCATAAAGTTTTATGAGGTTTCTAAGTCACCTGAGCGGTGATGAAGAGATCATGGACTTACAAACATTAAGAGTTAAATTTCTAAGTCACCTGAGCGGTGATGAAGAATATCCGCCATAGGCGAATCATCTAACTCAATTTCTAAGTCACCTGAGCGGTGATGAAGCACTGATATGCGCTGGCCTTGATCTACTCTTATTTCTAAGTCACCTGAGCGGTGATGAAGACCGTTAGATTTTAGCTTGTCCAATACCTCTTTTTCTAAGTCACCTGAGCGGTGATGAAGTTGTCTTCTAGGTATTTTAGCTTTTTGATGATTTTCTAAGTCACCTGAGCGGTGATGAAGTGTGGTGTGCCAGTGCTAAGACGAGATAGTGATTTCTAAGTCACCTGAGCGGTGATGAAGTACAAGCATATCACGGCTCGAAGGTTATCTGCTTTCTAAGTCACCTGAGCGGTGATGAAGAACAGACAGACTGATTAACTTTTTTATCTTGTTTTCTAAGTCACCTGAGCGGTGATGAAGAAGGCATTAAACCGAACCATGATAGAGCTATTTTTCTAAGTCACCTGAGCGGTGATGAAGGCGTAGAAGCTGGCTCAAAGATGGAAGCTCGCTTTCTAAGTCACCTGAGCGGTGATGAAGACTAATAAAGTATTCGCGTAAGGCGTAAACTATTTCTAAGTCACCTGAGCGGTGATGAAGGGGATAGTTTCATTTATTCACGGCTGCTGGATTTTCTAAGTCACCTGAGCGGTGATGAAGACGCCACTTATTCGCTACGCACTTATTGCTGTTTTCTAAGTCACCTGAGCGGTGATGAAGGATAGAGCTAATGCTGCAACGCTATGGGCTGATTTCTAAGTCACCTGAGCGGTGATGAAGATATATCAATAACAGAGCTGATGCACTCATACTTTCTAAGTCACCTGAGCGGTGATGAAGATTCTGAAGGTCTTTACTTGAAAGGGCTGATATTTCTAAGTCACCTGAGCGGTGATGAAGACACCTCTTCTTCAGTCGTTTGGTTTTCAGCTTTTCTAAGTCACCTGAGCGGTGATGAAGCTTGACGAGCATTAATCGTTTTTTTCTTTTTTTTTCTAAGTCACCTGAGCGGTGATGAAGATGGCTTTTCTAATCTAGCGCAAATTGCAAGATTTCTAAGTCACCTGAGCGGTGATGAAGATCAATCGCCATTTCAGGACGTTTCATATACGTTTCTAAGTCACCTGAGCGGTGATGAAGAAAATATCATTTTATTTTGTTACTTGTTTGTTTTTCTAAGTCACCTGAGCGGTGATGAAGGCTGATTTAAAGTTGAAGTTTATATTGTACATTTTCTAAGTCACCTGAGCGGTGATGAAGAGGAATTATACCTCAAAAAATTCAGCTACAGCAAGGCTTGGAAGGCAAAATACCCTAATTTACCCTCCAATTTTCATATTGTCATAACTGTTTGTTTTTATTGCAAGTTTTTAAATAGATTAAAAAAAAGGGTTTTTATACCCAATTAAAGGGTAATTCGTCATTACCCTTTAACTTTATCTACTACCACTGCGGCACAGTAACGTTATCGCGCATGCCATTCATACCGTATACATTAAAACCACCAGTTACGTCCTGTTTACTAGGTTGTTGTAAAATTTGCAATGGATAATGGGTTTTATTGCTTTCACTAAACATTCTGATAAAAGGCAGTTTTAATTCAGCTTTGCGTTTAACAACTATCGCCATTGCCTCGTCATTGCTAATCTCCATTTTTTTGGCTAGAGATTCTACTTGTACCTCTATCGGTTTAAAACGATAGCGGTGTACACTCACGTAGCCCGTTATTTTATCTATAGGCACGTCTTTGATGCCTTTGATATGCACGTAGTCAGTAAGCCGCGATAGCCAGTTATCAAGATTTAGCGTTTCTAAATCTTTTTGGTTAGGGGCAAAGACGCGAAGCTTTACTCCCAGCTTAGATGACTTCTCATTTTTATCATCATAATGATAATCAGGGAAGCTGACACCGATGGATTCGATGTCATGCTTATTCTTCATTTCAGCTAACGCGATGTGAAATTGAGTAAATAGCTTACTCCAGATAAAGTAAGGTGCAATATCAGGGTCGGGGATAATAGTTATTTCTTGGAAATGGGTCAAGCTTGAAGTTGAGTCAGTCATCACTTACTCCTTGCCACTAGCACCAAACACGCCGCCACGGATAAGTACTCCCATCACATAATGTTGTTGCTCAACATCTGGTGCATCGTCTTTTAATACCCAATTATCAAATAGGCTATAAAAGTCCATTTTAGCTTTAGGCTGACGGAACGCTGTGCCTAATGTGGTCACTGCGCCATATGGCTCAACCGCGATAGGGAACTCGGCATCAGGATACCAATCATCGATAGTACGAATAGCGTTGCTGACCTTTTGTGAGTGCATACCTGCATTATCCTCAGAGCCTTTGCGGTCACTGACACGGTAAAGCACTTTACTTTTTTTACTACCTGTATCAAGGATGAGCTCTTGTGACGGATAGACCTCTTGACCATAACCGATGACGGCATGAGCTTCTACGTATAAAATAATAAATTCATCATCGTTTAACCCCGCTTTGATCCAGTCTGCGACTTGCTTGATATGAGCGTCATCACTGTTAAAATCTTTAAGACCATAAGCTTTTGCATCGTCGATAATAATAGTTTTTCCATTACATTTAATGGTAACTTTGATGCTTTCAGTACCCACACGGTTGCGCCATAACCAACGCGCATTTAGCACGTTAATCGCATAGCGCCGTGCCAATTCATCTACGCCTTGAGCGTCGATATAATCAGTAACCACTTGCTCTAAAGCTTGTTGATAGTCTTGATCGTTACAGACGTTAGGCTTACCAGTGAATGGCAATACTTTCATGCTAAAGCGCACGATTAGCGTATCGTTGTTTTCATCTAATGACGCAGAATCTACCTTTTGTAAATTAGCTTTTTCGGTCTCGGCATCTAGTTTGGCAGGGTCATTAGTAATAGCATTTTTTAGACGATTGCTTATCGTTCCGCGAACTGATTTTTCTTTAATAACAACAGGCGATGGCGATGCTGTGTTATCAGCTGCTTGGCTATTAGTCTGCCATAGGTAAGCATCTGATACGTCAAGGTTACGCTCAAAAGCGAGGACGGATGCAGTTTTTAGGGCTGATTTTGACATGAGTTTCTCCATAAGAATAAAAGTTAAATTGAATGTATCGTAAAAGTTAAAGGATGTAGAAAATTAAAAATGTGATTAAAAGTCTTGCTGCTGGGTGACCAAGTACAGAGAATCATCGGCGTCATAGTGGTAACGCCAAAATGCATTGGCAATATCATGCTCACCGCCGATGCGATTTAAACGCTGTGGATAGACCCATTTGCCAAGACTATATATAGCTTCGACATATTGGCTAGGGTATTCGGGATTACGTACGTTTTGCATCACACCTGCATCATAACGATCAGAAATTCCTTGATACCCTACAGGCATAGGTACAAGCCAACCATGACCACTCTTACGTGAAGTAGTCAGCCATTTGGTATCACCATTTTTTTGAGTTTCTGGTATTTGATGCAGCGCGCAAACCTCTATTAAGGCATCTAAAGGCGTCGCATCTGGATCGTCTTTTTGTACATCGTTGATGATCTGAGCAAATTCATCTTGAGCGTCCATCAGTACAAAAGCAGGTAATAGCTGCGGTATTACCGCACTAATATCGCTACTATCAAAATACTGTACGGGCTCAAATCGAGCCAATCCACGCACACTACCACTAGCCATACGTTGTTGTTGAATCCACTGACTAGTCTTTTGGATAGCAGACTCTTGCTGCTCAGTCGTCAGTTTAGTGTCTGCCAATACTTCAACCACAAAACTCATAACTAAATGGCATTTGCCTTCTTCGATGATAGAAGCTGTTTTACCGTCTTTTTTAATAGGGTTACGCGTTTGATTAAAGGTGTAATTATTATAAGAGTTTGGGCGATACATCTGCGGCTGACAGTCATGACAGGCCAGTAATACGCCACCTAACGATACGTTAGATAGTTGCTCATCATCCGCCATTTTGCGCGACATCGCATGAAAGCTACCCAAGAATCCAGTGATAGCTGGAAAGCCATAAGTAAGCGGGCTTGAGATGGTATTTGCGCCACTAATAACGACCTTTTTGAACAGCAAGTAGCCAATCACTCCGATATCGTTGTCATCATCTATACGGCTCATAAAAACACTCCTTTGCCTGCTCGCTCATAGCGTTTTTGCATATCTTCAATCTCACGCTCCCAGTTCAAATGCTCGGCATCGCCAAAGTCGCTAGCAATGGCTTTAAATTCAGTTTGCATCAAAGTATTGAGCCAACGAGCGAAACTGTGAATAATTTGAGCATGCCACGCGTCAGTTAGTTCACGCTCAGCTTTGAATTCCTCCTCGCCCTCAAGATCAGCACGTTTTGGATCAAGCCAAAGCTTCTCGTGTCGCTCAAGCTCATAATCTTTTGACCAGCCCGCAGGCATAGTCATACGTATATCTTCTGCTGCTGCAAATATTTGATATAAAACTTCATCAATAGCGCTTTTACGCGCATCTCGGACATCGATGATATTGCGAGTGTCTTTAATAGATTTAAAAATACTTTGAATGGCTTCGCGCGCGTTATATTCCATAGCTGTGCCAAAAATACTATTGGCAAATTTGGATAATTTAAACGAGCGTTCTTGTTTGATAATGGGTGGAAGTGAAGGGAGGAGATAATTACGACCACCTTGTTTACTCATTAACAAGCTAACGTTTTGCGGCTTAGTACCGCCAAGCTGAAGGGTCGCTAAATCATTCAAGGTGATATAAGGCTGTTGATCGGCGGTTTTTTTAAAACGATTATCACGGGCAGCTTTATTGTCCTCAGAAAATTTAAGATGATTGATACGCTGATAGACTTCGTGAGTGAGTACAGAGGGGTAGAGCGGAACAATATTAATATAATCAAGCTCTTCTATGTCCGCGCCTTCGTAGGCGTTGGTTACCCAAAGCGTTTGTTTATTACGTTCATGGGTGACAGGGTTTGTAATAAAGTTTTGCAATGCTTCTTTAAAAGTCTGCTGATAGGTATTAGCCAGTATTTTATCGCTGGCAAGTGAGGCAATAAAATCAACATTATCCGCTAAA
This sequence comes from Psychrobacter sp. UBA6739, assembly GCF_002453835.1. Taxonomy (NCBI): domain Bacteria; kingdom Pseudomonadati; phylum Pseudomonadota; class Gammaproteobacteria; order Moraxellales; family Moraxellaceae; genus Psychrobacter; species Psychrobacter sp. UBA6739. The sequence continues at coordinate 8,200 of NZ_DKHR01000032.1, read as the reverse complement.
ATAAGGTCACGAATTTTAGTCGTCTCATCTACTTCAAAATCGAAGAAAGCGGCAAGGGGCAGGGCTGCGGCATTACCGTTAGCATCGATGTAACTGCTGTCTATTGAGTGCGTACCTACGATAGTTTGCGATAAATTGTCTACTGTATCAAAGCTAACATTATCGCCCTTAGCGTCAGGATGAACGCCCTTTGAGATATGCGTACCGAAGTTTAGTTGCTTTGCCATGCGAGTAGCCGCATCAGCAATCCAGTTTGCAATGCTATATTTTTCTTTGGCATTTACTAACGCTTCTTTTAGTTCTGTGACCTTGTCGTGGTCGCTACTTTCAATTGCTTTAGAGAGCTGTTTTTGCTCAGTATCCGTTTTTTTATCATATTGGCTAATAAGAAATGCTTTGACAGCACCGCTTGCTAGCTCTGAAGATATATCCATCAAAATTTTCTCCTTTTATAATGCACAAAAATTTTTTATTTACAATATTAAAGCACGTAATAATTAATAAGTAAACCATGTTATAACTAGTATTAAAATATTAGAGATATCAGTTATGTTTATAAAAGACGCTCTGTTATAATTTGATTGCACCGCTCAGGTGGCTTAGAAAATGTTATAACTGGTATTATCTTTCACCACCGCTCAGGTGGCTTCTAGCAAAAGCACGGTTAACGCCGTGCTTTTTTATGCAGACAATTAATGGGCTAAAACCTATCCACGAACAAAACCAAAAAATTCATGAAACATCCAGCCACTACTATTGCTAGACTTAATGCTATCAAGCGACACTGATGAATAAGTGATGGCTAACGAGCGCAAACTCTTATCGGGCTGGGATTTTTGCAAGTCTTGTAAAACGTCATTCAAGGAGACAGTCAGCCATGGCTTTATTTGTTCGTGCTCAAAATTAAAGGCTAGCGGTTGAATGGTTTTATTGTGGGTGCTAGATTTGGCTAAGCCTTTTTCAAAGACGTCCTCGCTATAATAAGTATCAAAGCCCATGCTCGGCATGTCAGTATCCTCGTCATCATTGACCATTCGTGGAATCAATAACCAATCGTCTTGCGGCGTTCCTGCTCTGAAAGGACTGATTTGCTGCAAATGCGTATGGGTACGATTGGCAGTAGCCTTGCTATCCCAATAGGCGTTGACATAATTAAGTTTATGGTTGTTTAATAAATGCTGCATGACGCGATGTTCAAGGTCGCTTAACGTTTCTATGGTTTTGTTTTGAGACCTTGAAATTCTAGGTCTTGAATCGACTTGTGCTAGCTGCTCTTGAGTCATCAATTTATTTAAATCGTAGCTTGGTGGCTTAAATAGCGTGGTCTCAAACCCTGGATGCGTGAAAATGGGTCGCTTGCTATTTGCATGTTTAAAGTAGCGGATATTATATTGCAGCAGTAAGATGTTCGGTTCATTGGCGAGCTTTTCAGGACGATGCCGCCAGACACGTCCTGCCAACTGAATGATAGAGCGCATAGAAGAGGGTTCGACGATCGCCCAGTCATAATCATGGTCGCGACCAACTTCGGCAACAGGGGTGGCTAGAACCATAAAGATATGTTTTTTAGCAGGCTGATTAGCAATGGCTTGTTCAATCTCAGGATGATTAAAGATATTGGTTTTCGAGTCGCTACGATCTAAGATTCTATCGAGTTTATTCTCTAACGCATTACGGAGTAGCAATAGCTGCTTGGCGTGATAGCACACCACATGTATTATCGTATTATCTGGTACAGCTATGTCGTCTGCTTTAAATAACTGCATGGCAATATTAGTAATGTTATTGATATTGGCGACGCGCACCAACCCGATACTCACTTGCGTATTATCACTAGATTTTTTCTGATTAGAATTAGGCAGCACCTCGTGATGCTTATCATGCAAGCTTATGGCAGCATCGACCAAAGTTTGTGCCAAAGCGCTATAAAACTGTGTCGCATTATCTTTGGTGTAAGAAGCTGAAAAGGGCAATATTTCTGCCTGACGTTTAACGGGCTGCTTGGCTAAATAGCTGGCACGCTTATCACAAAATTGTTTATGGGTATTTTGAAAGGCATCAACATCAGCGCATTGCTCGGATAGCATCGCTTTAGGTTGTTCATCAAACCAGGCACAGACTATTTTAGGAGTAGGCTTATTTTGGCTTTGGTTAAACAGTTTGCGTCCTTCCATGTAAGCTTCGAATAATCCTGTTACTAAGTCAGGCGTCAGAGTGGCAGAAGACAGCAGAACACGTGTGCCAAAGAGTCCGGCAAGATGCACCAAACGCGAAAGCGCAGGCAAGTCCGCTTGGTCAAAATCATCAGGCTCATCAAGTATCAAATCGCTACTCAGTAGACGCAGCATTGGTGCAATGTATTTACCGCCACGTTTGCACTCGCTTGCTTGGATAATATGGTCAACGGTACAAGTCACAATCGGCGCAAATATTAAATCGCGCGCTTTAGGACTGGCAATGACAGTATCGAGATTCAGCGTCTCATAGTCCTGATAATCGATATCGCTATCAACAAACTCATCTAATAAATCCTCGCTAGACTCACTACCAAAGGTCTCTGATTCATTATCAGGCTCGTCGTCTTTTTTATATTCGCTGATAATATCTGTAATATCATTAGTCTTATTGTCGTATACCAGCTCAAACAGTTTTTTATTCGCGCTGCCGCCAACTAATATGGCTAATTGGTCGCCTTGTAACTTCAAGTCTTTACGAAAGCTTAGCCCTGTCTGTAAAGTTAAAATCCGCAGTCCTAATGCAATGGTAAAACGCGCACCTTTTTTAGGGTCAGCTAAAGCATACATAATACGAGCATTACCGATGGTTTTACCTGCGCCTGTCGAGGCCATATTTACCCCGAAAAATCCATGCTCACGTGTCGCTTCTTGCAAACCATAGCTCATTTTAAATGCTTGGTTTTGCCATTTAAAACGCTCTATGCCAGTCGGCTTAGCCAATGGATCGTGATTGCGTAGGGTAGGCATTTCGCTAGCAATAATAGGTAGCGCGCGGCAGAAATGAGCGGTAAAAGCACCCACGCCCAATAAATGCTCCTCTAATGACTGTTTTACAGTGGGCGTGCTAGCGGTTCGGTCAGTGTTGGCAGCTAATTTTTTAAACTGGCTATTAACAGTTATACAACGTGAGTCATTTTCTTTTAGACTGGAATAATTATGATCACCTACCATTAAACATAAACGCGATAAATGGAGTAAAAACGGATCACTAATAGCCTTTTTGTTATCAATTGCTTGCTGACTAATTTGCATTAATGCAGGATCATTGAGTGCTTTTTTAGACCAGCGTCTGATATTTTTTTGCCATGCACGGCTATTAATCACTAAATGCTCAAATTGCCAAAAGCTTTTTAGTTGAGCTTTACTCATTTCCTCTAACGATTTTGGATTTTTGACCCAAAAGTCAAAAGGCGTTAACTTGCTATAAAACTGTTGCAAATTTTGCTTATAAGCTAGTGTTTCTTTGGGCTGCTGCATACGTTGAATGGCGGTAAAGGAATGAAATACTTTATCCGCAGGTGGCAATCGATGGTGGGTGACAATTAACCACGCGACCCACTGGGCAAGGGGCGGCATTGCTTCTATGTTGACGGTATCTTGATTGGCTTTAGACAGTAATCTTTCTATATCGTTATTTTTCAGCCAATCATCTAACTGCATCAAACGTTCAAGCCATGCCTCATCAGTAGCGCAATCAATAATCATCAGCTCAAACAGTTTTAATGATATCCACTCATGCCGATAAGAGTCGCCTTGTTTGCTACCGACAAGGAGCTTGTTTTGAAAGCCAATGGTTGATTTACCGATATCATGAAGCAGGGCAGATATAGTGGCAATAATCTGAATACTACTGGCATAGCTCCACTCATTTTCCCATTCACTGTGCAAGATGTTTCTTTTGGTACGGTTCACAGGAACAATTCCAACCTCATTAAACTTACGCTTATTGCCCACTACCCATACCAGTTCAGTCAGCTGGCGTGTCTTATTACGATGACAGCTTACCGCCGTCGACTTAGTCGCTGAGCTGCGTAATAGCTGCTTGACGGTTTTTAGACCTTCCTCAGTAATAGCCGTTTGCCAAACATTATCACCAATCCGATTAGCGAAAGCGTCCAAAATACGCCTAGTTCGACCTAGAGCCTTCTTTTCACATTGCGAGACTAAAGTGACAATCATTTATGCCTCCCAGCTTTTGGTCATAGCAATCTGCTTTACGACTTCGAACTGATAATCCAGTGCCTTATGCTTAGTAAACATATTCAGACATTCTTGACGAAACTCTTGCTCGCTCATGTTTTCGCTGGCACAGATAAAGGCGAGGGGTAGTACCAGTGCATCTTTGATAATATCGGCGATATCAAATACCAATGCACCGCGCCGAGTCTTGCCGTGCATTACCGCAAAGCCATGTGGAATACCTAATGTCCATGCTGTGGTCGCACCTAAACCATAAGCCAAATAGTTGCCGTGATTAAGGAAATCATTGGCCTTATCGATACCTTCATGTTCCCTTGTAAAGCCATCATAGCCCGTATTTTTGGCGGCCAGTTTATAGAGCTGCTTAGTCAAACGCGCTTCTAATTGCAATAAGTGCATGACCTCCATTTGCTGATTGATTTGCCGACTGTTATCTGTGAGCAGGGCTTGCACTGCGTCATTACTGCTATCAAAGCCCCAACGTTTTAGCTCACTGTCTTTATTCCATACCGTTTGTAGATAAGCCAATCGTGCGTGTTGCAAAAGTTTCGCTGCCATCAAACGCTTGTCATCATCCCACCACCAGCTCATCCACCCTTGAATGTATTCTGTTGGACGATACTCGCTTTGTGGCGTCATCCACTCGACATAGACTTCACGCTCCGCACCCATAAATAATGGCGAGCCACCACCACCACAAAAGCCAACTAAGACACCTGCTTGTGATAGCAGTCGCATCGCCGCTTGAGTGATGGAAGTTCCTGTACCGAGCAGGATTGAGGTGGTATTAGCGATAGGAATGTTATAGAACAGATTGGCTTTATCTTCTTCAGTTAGATAGAGAATCCTTCCATCTTTTTGCATTACCCTACAATGGGAAAGGTAGTAAATATTGGCACGTTTAGAGTGCAGAATAGTTTTTAGATCTGATGAGGCAAAACTATTATCTGTATAAGCGTTGCTAGATTTTGCCATAGTAGTTCCGTCCATTGAAAGCATTATAAAGTTTAATACAAATTTACTTTAACGGAACTATGTCGGTAAAACAACGTATAAAAAAGTCTTTACGACAACAGATGTCGTCAGTCAATTAGAAACAATAAAAAGCCAAACAACCTAAGCTGTTTGGCTTTGAATGTTTAAAAAAATTTATCGGTTGTTATGCTCACGCCACACAGCGTGCTCACATACTTCACAACACCAACTATGTTTTGCACGCATATAAGAAATGTCTGCTGGCACCTCTAAAGGGCAAACATAACCACAGTACTCGCAAAGTACATCATCTAGATAAGCAAAACACTGGCCTACCGTAACAAACATAATATGAGGACTGATGTCATACTTCTGACAAACCCCTTCTACATGCTCAATGAAGCCACATTCATTATCGTATGCCCAGTAATCGCTACAGATTTTCAGATCCCGTGAGTTCTGCGTTATATTAGGCTCAAGTCTTAAGCTCATAATATCCTCCTTAGTACCCATAGCCAGTGTGTGGTAGTAGCTCGTAAAGCTCACTCTTCAGCTGACCACGCATCTCATCAAGTACATAGTCAGGATTGGCATCTAAGCGCTTCTGTACCCATACCCGCATTGCCATATGATTATCGAAGCAGCTGTTAATGGTCAAGAAACGAGCCAAACCAGTACCTGATTGAATACAGAGCTCACAAATGAGAGAGTTAGCCATATGATTTGCGTCATTACTGACATAGCTACTAGGTTTAAACGTCGCATGCAGTTTATCGTAATCAATCATTTTCATTGTGACGTCTCCTTGTCAGTAGATACCTGAGCAATCTGACTCCGATTGACCAATGCTTCAAATGCACTACCATCTTGCCTAGTCATATTCGGTACGTAACGGCTATACGTATTGAATAGCATCTTGGTCGTAGCGTGCCCCATTTGACTGGCAATCCACTCAGGACTTTCGCCAGCAGCTAACCATAGCGTTGCTGCGGTATGACGAGTCTGATAAGCATTACGCTTCTTCAGACCTAAAATTTTAAGAGTAGGGTGCCAAACACGTTTGTTCACATTGTTATAATCAAGTGGCTCACCGGTATGCGCGCAAAACACATAGTCAGATCGCTTATAAGTGATGGCCTGCTGTTCCTTTAGAGCATCGTAGACCCAAGGTGACATTTGAATCGCACGATAAGACTCTTGAGTTTTAGGAGGAACAATTTTGCCTTTAACATAAGCTTGTTTGATCACAATCTCACGTCGATTAAAATCAATGTTCTCCCACGTTAACCCATCAATCTCACTAGTACGCATACCTGTGAAAAAACGTACCAGATAATAATTGCGATAGTCCGCTCTCACACCATTAATAAACGTCCAAACCTCATTCAGTGTGAATGGTTGAATATCCGTTTTAGGCTGTTTGAGCGCATTGATATCGTAATAAGGGTTGTCAAACTGATAGCGTTTAGCTGCTTCTTTTAGTATCATACCCAAAGGTACCATAATCGAATTAATGCGTGCCGCTGACAGATGTTTGTTAGCTTTTCCGTAAGTCACTTTGGCGAGGGATGAACGGAAGGCTAATACATCTGTCTTTTTTATGAGATGAATGGGCTTAGTCCCAAACTTAACAATCAAATACATATCAATAATCTCCTTTATTTTGCGCTTATAGGTATCGCGCCATTCAATTTCTTTTTCAAGAAACCATAATTTTGCAAACTGCTCAAAAGAAGGCGTATTAGTGTTGATGCATTCCTTGCGATCGTTCAACGCTACCATTTCTGCCGCTTTGTCACTTTTTGGAAAGTACTTAGCGTAGTTGAAGAGACCTAGGGTGATTTCTGCTTCCATTTTCTCAATCACTTTCTCAAGCTTCTTGCGATTCGCTGGCGTGTCCGTTAAGTTTGTCGTCTCCCGACAGCGTATACCCATATAATAAAAATCGACAACGAGCTTACCGTATCTACTTCTGATGCTAGCCATACTATTTCTCCTTATTGTAGTGCCATGGCATTGATGCTACCGGCGATGCCAGTGCGCATATCTTTTTCAATCTCTTCCCAAATGTACAAAATCTTACGACCACCGAACGGGCGTATATAATGAATGCCCTCAATAAGTACACTATCCTTGAGTTCATTGCGGATAGTACGAGGGTTGTATTTGATGAGCTCAGAAAGCTCTTGGGTAGTTAGGTAGGTATGTGACATAATATGTTCCTTATATAAAGTTTAACTATAATGGTACTTTTAGATACCATGGTTGTAATTTACCATAAATTTATAACTATGCAAGTACTTTTTATAATTATAATTGGAGTTTATAGTATGATAGTTAATCATCTCCCAACTTTGTTAGCTGAAAGAAGGCTTAAAGTAGCGGATGCCGTACGAGCAACAGGGGTAAGCAAAACGACGTTGCATAAGATATACAACGATCAATCATCTAGAATTGATTTCGATACTATAGATAAGCTTTGTGAGTATTTAGAAGTAGAGGTAGGAGATATTTTTGAATATGTAAAAGAGGATAAAGAGAAAAACACTAAAAAATAGGTTCTAGCTTAGAATTTGAAGTAGAGGTCAAAAAGAAGATTTTAATTTTAATGGTTTTTAAGGGTCGGTCACGTTTTGGTCACCATTTGGTCACCGTCGCGTTTTTGAATCATTTAAAGTTGATTAAATAATAGTGATTTTAACTGGATACCAATATAGATTTTCCGCTACAGCCCATATTTCACGGACAAAAAAAAGCCCCAATCGTGAGATTGGGGCTTTCTAAATTTGGTAGGCATAAGCAGACTCGAACTGCTGACCTCTACCATGTCAAGGTAGCGCTCTAACCAACTGAGCTATACGCCTATTTAGGTTGAGTATTCTATCAAGTTTTTGAGATTTTACAAGCTTTATTTCTAATAAATTTTTTTATTAGCATAATAATGAGTATCACTCATTATATTAAGTGACTTTCAATATTTTTTTATAGACCTCTTGCAAAAGTCATAG